>JBGAWZ010000340.1:0-3111 GCA_044227335.1 Candidatus Zixiibacteriota bacterium
ATAATCGCTTGAGAGTATCCGTTCGACATCGGACATCTGGTACTCATGCGGCGCAGTCTTTCCCCACGGCAGATTCATGATCCAGTCAAGATAGCTTTTGGTGGCACCGTATTCGGCCGAAGCCGGCGATAACTGAGACAACCGGTCGACTTCAATCTTGGCGCGGGCGACAACTTCGGGCGGCAAGTGCGACGAGTTCTTGATCAGATTGCGCAGTCGCGCCGCTTCTTTTTCTTCGGAGAAGTCCTCGCCCAACTGACGGCGGATTTCATGGAGCTGTTGGCGAAGGTAATATTTACGCTGTTCTTCCTGGATTCTCTGTTTGGTGTTGCGATTGACCGAGAGTACTGTCACTACCCGATCGAGTTCACCGTTGAGATAATACAGGAGCCTGTCGAAACGATGGTCGAGATTGATCGCCTCGAGTATTTCCTGTTTGGCCGCTAACGAAAAATGGAAATTGGCGGCGACCCGATCGGCGAAAAGCGACGGGTCCTCGACATTCATTCGAATAACATTGGTCAACTCAGGAGAATACATCGGATCGAGTTGGGTCAGTTCATTTACCACGGATATGACCTGATCCATGCGCTCGCGGATAATGCGTGATACAAAAGGAGCGGATTCGACTTCACCGGCCGAGGCCACGGTCGCCGGCTCGGTCGCGACAATGTCTTTGATGATGGCTCGGGAAAGTCCTTCGATTGTGACGATTTTCGATCCGGCGGCGCCTTCGGTAATGGTGCGCACGAGCGCAAAGACACCGACTTGATGGATCGGCGGAGGACCCGCGACTTCCACTTCGGCACGCGAATAGGACGCGATGAATCGGGCAGAATTGGCCGAGCATTCTTCGATAAGCTCAAGGTTTTCCGGGCGACCCACCTGAATGGTAAAGGTCATACCGGGAAATAGAACGCCGGTCATCAGCGGCAGGACCTTAAACTCGGTCAACTTATCAGCGCTGATCACCGGCAGGCGTCCCTGGCTACGAATCAGGATGTGCTTGGACATTTCCATTCCTTATCATTATCGGCCAACCGGCCAATTACCGGAGTCCAAGTATCTCTTTCGGCCAGCGATTGTCAATCGACAACTTATTACTTCATATGATTGCCATAACTACTTGTTACACAGACGTATCAATTGTGACCTACTGGACTATCGCCAGACTCCGAAGTTCGTAGTCGGGGTGATTCTTCAGATTGTCCAGATTGATTTGAATCCGGCCGGGGTCAATATCGAGCCGATAGTAGCCCAGCCGGTTGTTTTCGACAATCGGCCAGTCGGCGCGAAGCTCGTTATTGATCTCGTTTTTCATCCGGTACAGATACCGGGCCTGATTGAAGCCGATTTCGATATCGTCTTTGTAAATCCACCCGGCCGGCTGTTGGCGGCGCCACCAGGCCAGCTTGGCGAAATACTTAAACGACTTGCCGGTCAAACGGACGGGGAATCCGTTGATCTTGATCAGATACCGGTCATGCTCGAAAGAGCCGTCGATCTCGACTGACTCCGGAGCAAATCCGGCGGCATTGGGGTGCAGGGAACTGTCTTTCATGTGAACCTCCTCGTAACAATCTCCTATTCGCGCTTTGAGCGCCTGATATTTAGATGGGTTGTGCAAAATTTCTTCAAGCCGCTGGTCGGGAGTGTTGGACAGATCGGCAAGGGTGGTCAGGCCGGCCTCGGACAGAAGGCGCAAATCGGCACGCGATAGCAGGTCACCGACCCGTCTGTGCAGATCAATCAGGTTGCTGGGAAGACCCAAGCGAAGCGAACCAGCCAGATCGCGAAGCATGGCGATCTTCGGGCTTTCCATATCCTCGGCTTCGATTACCAGGGCGATCCCCTGCACCAGATGGGCGGCGGTCTCCCCCAGGGCCAGAATTTGCCCCAGATGCAATTGATACCGCTCTTCAAGTTTTTGCACCGGCACAAGCGACATCCAGTCGTGTAAAAGCAAAAGCGCCTTAAGCGCCGCGGCCGACCGGTACGAAAGGGGCTGGCGACGACGACTTTCCGGCAGGAGCGGAACTGCTTCCTCGACCGAATGATCGAAACGTTGATAGAGCATTTTGACCGGCAAATTTTCGCGGTGCTCAGAGCGGGTTAACAGCTGGGGCGGCAGTTGCCAGTCGGGAACCGCCAACGCCACCGCGATCCAACCAAACGCCGACTCGGGAGAAAATCGATTGACGATCGCTTTGAGTTTTACACTCTGTCGAACAGTCATCCCCGATTGCGCGGTCGCCTTACCCGAAGGTGTCACCGCCAGACGACCATCGTCGGGATCAACGACCAGACACTGGCGCTGTTGCAACTGACGAATCACCTGCGCCCAATCAGGCATCGTGCCGGGATGCTGGAGGGTATGCAGAGTCATTTTGTAGATGCGCTCGAAGTCATCGGCGGATTTCACCAGACCGCAAGTGACCATTGAGAGCGCCCAATCTTCGAGCGGAATCGAATCGAACGATGAAAGAATGAGCGCCGAATCACTACCGGTTCCGACCGAGGGCGCGACATATGATTCCCAGAGGATATCGCGCTCAAATTCAGAGTTTGCTAAAACGATTGCCTGTCCCGGTTTGTCGGAGCGAAGACCTAAGCGACCGGCCCGGCCGGTCATATTATCAAAGTCGGCGCGGCTGATCGGAACGAGCGCCATTTTGTCGTCAAGTGCGCCGGTGTATTTCACTGTTTCCAAGATGACGGTGTCGGCGGGGAGATTGACTCCCATAGCCAGAGTGGTCGTGGCGCACAAAGCGCGAATTTCGCCCGCGGCAAATGATTGCTCGACAATTTCTCGCTGGCGCGAGGACAGATCGGCATTGTGAAAAGCCACTCCGCGCGAGAGCGCCTGCGAAAGCGAGCGCACCAGAAACGACGGCTCTTCCCCGCGCAATTGTTCAAGAGCCGATTTTGCCGGGGGAAAATTCACAGCCGCCGCCAGACGAAAAGCAATGTCGACCGTGTTCTGCCGCGATTTTAAAAAGACCAGTGTGGCGCCGCTGTCGGCTCTGAGGAAATCAACCAGACCATCCAAAAATCCGTCGGCCGTGTCGACAAACGGACTATCGACAGTGCTGATCTGTCCGGAATTGAAGG
>JBGAWZ010000341.1:0-3109 GCA_044227335.1 Candidatus Zixiibacteriota bacterium
GACAGTCCAGGCAGTGTCGTCGGTCAGGCGCAGATTGTGACCGACGGCGAGTCCGTATTGATCGAAGCGCTGAAAATAGACATCGGGCTTACCACCCCGCTTGTCTTCCCAAACCACGACAAAGCCGGTGTTGTTGGCCACCGCGATTCGGGGGCGCGACTGCTCTGATTTGGAGCCGTCGTCGCTAACGGAAATATCAAGCGCGTGCGCCTTGACAGCTAAACTAAGCACGATCAAGCCGACTAATCTCATACTAAACTGAATAGAATTCATCAGAGGCGGTATATGCAACAAAAATGCCCGGCCAATGTGGCCGGGCATTGTCTTCGATTGAACTATCTAAGCTGTTTGTCGGTCGGCGGTTGCGTTCACGACGCCAAGATGTCTTGGCCGCCACACATGGAACCGAGCAACACTCACCCGGAAAGTTGTGCCGAATGGGCGGGCGAAACTTTCCGCCGACGCTCAGCGAGCTTTCTTTTTGTGACGATCAGCTCTTCTTCTTTTTTTACGCTTGTGCGTTTTGATCTTGGCGCGTTTGCGTTTCTTTCCGCTGGGCATCAGTCCTCCGTATACGTAGTTGCTTAGATCGACAGCTTAGTGATCATGTTCTTGAATTCGTTGGATGGCTTGAACACCGGGACTTTGCGATCCGGCACCGGCACGACATCGCCCGTGCGCGGATTGCGCGCCTTGCGGGCCTTGCGCAGTTTGATCTTGAAGGTGCCAAAACCACGGATCTCGATGTTATGACCATTCTCAACGGCCTTCTTGACGACTTCGAGAAAATTGTCGACTACAACCGCGACGTCGGTTCGCGTCAGTCCGGTCTTCTCGGCCACTTTCTCGACCAAATCAGCCTTAGTCACAACGTCCCTCCTCGACTATTCAAACATGTTCTATTCTGCGAATTTTCTCTCGCCCACCGTAATTTACCCGTGGGCGACTCTAAACCTATGCGACAGTGTAGGATAAAACTCCACTCTCTGCAACATAGAACTTTTGGTCACACCAAACTTTTTTCCGGCTATCTATTGACCCTATTGGAAGATAAACATTAGCTGGGGGGTCTCTACCGCGCCCTGCAATTTGGTGTTTATCGCCCCAACCGCACCGCCGATCAGGTCAAACAGGGAACCTTTTTCCTTGGTGTATGGGGTGACTACCTCCGGGTCGAGGATTCCGGCCATTTGTCCGGCAATGTCGACTGCTTCTTTGAGGCCGCCAAGGGTATCAACCAACCCCAGATTGTAGGCCTGGGAACCGGTAAAGATCGAGCCGTCGGCCAGCGGATAGACCTGGTCCTTTTCCATCTTGCGCCCCTCGGCGACTGCTTCAACGAACTGTTCGTAGGTGTCCATGACGACCGAACGAAGCATCAGATTCTCTTTGTCGGTCATCGGGCGGGAGTAATTGCCGACATCTTTGAGCTCGCCCGATTTGACCACCTCGGTGCCGATGCCGACTTTTCCCATCAAATCCTTAAAAGTGTGAAATTGAAATATGACGCCGATTGATCCCGTGACCGAACTTGGATTGGCTATGATCTTATCAGCAGCGCAGGCGATATAGTAGCCACCCGAGGCGGCCACCGACGCCATCGATGCCACCACCGGTTTTTCCGCTTTCAGGCGAATGACTGCGTCGTGGATTTCTTGTGAGATAGCTGTGCCACCGCCGGGTGAGTTGATATGAAGAACCACCGCTTCGATTGAGCCGCTTTTCTGCCATTTTTCGAGTTGTTTGATCCAGGGCCGGCCCGACGTTTCATTGATTTCGCCGGCGATCTCCAGCACTCCGACATTACCGCCGGACAACGACGAGAACTCCATGCCGTCGTTGGGCGCAAAAGTGCCGATCATCACGAACGCGAAAAAGCCGAACATCATGATGACCCCAAGACCGATGATCACTGCGACAATGACATCCCGTTTCTTTGCCATACTGCCTACTTGCTCACTCCGGATAAATCTTCAGTTGATCGCCCACTTTGATATTGTTCGGGTCGCTCAGTCCGTTGGTCAACAGAATGCGTGCAACCGTGGTGCGATAGTGCGATGCGATGGTGCCGAGCGTTTCGCCGGCGGCCACCAGATGGTTAATGAACTCAGTCGTGTCGGAACGCTTGACGGTCAGTAGCTGTCCCGGATAAATCTTGCCGGTTCGCCCAAGACCGTTAAGCGAGCGAATGCTCGCGGTGGTCGTGTTGTACATGCGGGCGATATCCCAGATCGTGTCGCCGGTCCGCACCCGATGCTTGTCTGTCGCATCGCTTTGGTTGCCGCTTACTTTAGAGGCGCGCTTGGACGGCGCGGAAAGCGAGGCCATCGCGGGTGGGTTGGGAACGGTGATTGCCGGCGAGGTCGAGGGAGATTTGCGACGGCCGCTACTGGCGGTCGGGATCTTGAGTTTTTCGCCGACGTAAATCGACGCTCCGCGATCGAGATAGTTGATGCGACGAATCGCGTCGACGGTGGTGCCGAAAGATTTGGCTATGTCCCACAAATTGTCACCGGCTTGGATTTCGTAGACATTGTTCGACGCCAGATACTGCGAGCGGTCGGCTGGACCCGAGCCGGTGTAACGGTCGAGCGGCACCGGCACAATCAGTTCTTTGCCGGCGATAATCTGGGAGCTACGTGACATGTTGTTAGCTTCGAGCAAGGCGTATTGTGATACACCATATTTGGTAGCGATGGTCCCGATAGTTTCGCCGCGGCGGATCGTATGACGAACCGACTGGGTTTCCTTCGGCGAGTCCATAGTTTCATAGCTCGCCCAGAACTGCTCGGATTTGCCGGTCGGAATTTTCAAAAGATACCCGCGCGTTTTGGGCGGAGTGGAATTGCGAAGCAGTTCCGGATTGAGTTCTTTCAATTCTTCGAGCGAACAGCCGACCGTGCGGGCAACCTCGCGCAGGTCGAGCGATTTGCTGATCGTGACCGTGTCCCATCGCACCGGCGGTTCAAAAACGATATCGCCAAACCCATAGCGTGCCGGGTCCTTACAGATCATTGCGGCGGCGTAAATGAGCGGCACATAGTCCATCGTCTGTTGCTTCAGCCGAAGCTTCCAGAAATCGCGCGTGCCCTGTTTGTTGGTAGTGCGG
>JBGAWZ010000010.1:0-14198 GCA_044227335.1 Candidatus Zixiibacteriota bacterium
ATCACCCTGATGACCGGGATAGTGAGCTCTTAGATTGTGCTCAGCGACAATTGTTCCAGCCGCGGGGTCGATATCTCCTTCGAGATAGAGATTCATGCCGACGAGCGCGGTAGAGTCGTCGACGCGCAAATCATGATTGAATATTTCGAGGTTCGCGTAGTTAAATGTGGTCGTGTCGTGAGGCGTTTCACCTGCTGACTCGGAGTGGGTGTCTACTTTGATTTTGACCGAAGAAGAGGAATCGTCCATGTAACTATAGCCGAGCATCAGAATGTACTTCTTGGCGGAGGCATCCATCTCTATCATGATCTGATCGCTATTACGGACTTTCCCTGAACCGACTCCGTGCGTTTTGGTGGTCTGATCATACTTAGTGCCCATTTCGGATACGAGATCTTTGCAGATATCGATGATCGTATAATCCAGCGTACACATCCCTTTGGTCGCCTCAATATAGGCCAACCCGGCGGCTTGCTGTTGCTCATCGGTGGCGTCATCGGCGACTTCGATTCCGGCGTTCATCCATGTGGCGGTGTGTTCGGTTTTGGCGAGCAGTTCCATTGTGTATTTCTGAGACTCGGCCAGTGTCATTTTCTCCGCGCTCATGGTCACAGCCGATCTCACCTGTGAAATGCTGGGGCCGCCGGTTCGCATGTTCAGCGGCAGTGATTTGGTAAAGTGCCGTTCTATCGAGGTTGTGTAGTCACACGAACCGCCGGTCATGCCCGGAGTGTATGTGCCCTTCGAAGTTGCTTTGAAAATGATCTCATACTGGAGTTGAAAGCTCTCGGTGTTGAAGAGCGTTTGCATGTCGGTGGCGGTCAAGACAAGCGGCGTGACGAGCGTCACGATTGCGCTTAAGGCGATAATTCGTCGAACGGATTGCATCATACATCCTCCCATAATTGACTGATCCAATCTACTATTTGTCAAATTGCAAATCAAGCATTTGAAGCAGGGGGCAGTCGGCTACAGATTAAGTCTTCAGTGACCCGCGCATGTCGATATCTGACTGTCGTCCAACGCGACGAACTAAAGAGGGGAATTTGAGAATATCAGCGCGAGTGGTGCGAAAATTCACGATACAGGCGCGCAGGGCGAATTTTCCGCCGATCATGGCGACCGACACGAAGGCCTCACCGGACCGCTCAATGCCGAGCATGACCTGTTCGTTCAATTTGTTCAGATACTCGACAACGTGAGTTTCGCTGGTGTGAGATTTGAGATCCTCCGGCAGGTAGCGAAAGGTGGCGATGCTCAAGTGCTGTGTTAGACATTCAATTTCGGGCTCAAGCAAGAGCGCTGAATACATTCCCTGTGAGAGGGCGATGTCGTCGTTGATCATTTTCAAATATCCCGAGCGTCCGACCTGCTGAAGCGCCAGCCATACTTTGAGCGCGCGGAAACCTCGCGAGTTTTGCATGCCGTAATCGACGAAATTGATGACCTCACGGTCGAAATGGTAATACGGCGGGTGATACGAGAAGGCGTCGGTCATCTCTTTGGGGTCGCGCACCAGCGCACAGCCGATTTCAAGCGGCATGTAGAGCCACTTGTGAGGATCGATCGCGACCGAGTCGGCCTTCGATAATCCCGCGAGATCATTCGGTGCGAGACTGGCCTTTGCCGCGAAGCCGCCGTAGGCGCCGTCGACATGAAACCAGAGATTTTCGTCGCGGCATATTTGGGCAATGTCATACAGTGGGTCGACAGCGCCGGTACTGACTGAGCCGGCAGTCCCGACAACCAGAAACGGCTGATTGCCGGCTTTGCGGTCGGCGTCGATTGTCTTTCTCAGCGTGGTCAAATCCATTCGCAAATCGTGATCAACCGGTATCCAACGGACCGTGTTGGTCCCTAGCCCAAACAAGTCGGCGGCTTTTTGTACCCAGGTATGAGTTTCGGCGGAGCAGTAGGTAATCATTTTGTGGCCACCGGAGTCGTCGAGTCCATTCTTGCGAATATCCCACTTTGCTTTGGCGACCCGGGCAGATAGGAATCCCACAAAGTTGGCCATATTGCCGCCGCTGACCAAAATCCCGCCGCAATTGGTTGGATATCCGATCAGATCGGCGATCCAGCGAATTGATTGCGATTCAATTTCAGCGGCGACCGGCGATAGTTTCCAGGCGCCGCAATTTGGGTTGATTGCCGCGGCGAGAAAATCGGCCAGCACAGCAATGGGTGCCGCGCCGGCGGTGATATACCCCCAGAACCGTGGATGACCGTTATAGAGTGAGTGGTCAAAGAGAGTCTGTGATATTTCGGCTATCAGCTTGGCCGGATCGGCGCCATTTTCAGGAAGTGGGCGAGAGGAATTAATAAGCGTGCGAATAGTAGGGGCGTCGGTTGACCGGGTAACAGGTCGATCCGGTAGTGACGCCAATAGTTCCGCGATCTGATCGACCAGTTGATGGCCGATCTGTTTGAATTGATCGGCTGACATGTTTATAGGTGCGTTACGGACTGGGCTGGTATTGACAGGCGAATTCATGGTCGGGTCTCCAAAGTGTAACTGCTATTCTCCGTATTTAGACTGAAAATATACGAGCTTGGTCGATGTTGACCAAGCGAGAAGGCAAGTATTCTGATTTAGCTAAGCAAATCTAGGAATTGAATATGTCGGTGCTCATGTACTTAAGGCCGGAGTCGACCATGAGTGTGACGACGGTGGCGTCGGGGCCGAGCCGCCTGGCGACTTCGAGGGCGGCGACAACATTGGCGCCGGATGATGTTCCGGCGAACAAGCCTTCTTCGCGGGCCAGTCGTCGCGCCATCGCTTTGGCATCGGCGGTCGCCACTGGGATGATCTCGTCAACCAGCGACGGCTCCCACAGCGGCGGCGTGTATCCTATCCCGACCCCTTCAATTTTGTGGGGGCCGGGTTGACCACCGGATAGAACGGCCGACTCGGCTGGCTCGACAATCGCCACTTTGATGCTGGGGCTGTGTTTCTTAAGGACAGTCGCCACTCCGCGCGAGGAGGCCGCGGTACCGACCGAATGCACGAAAGCATTGATCTTGCCACTTGTCTGTGACCAGATTTCTTCGCCGAGGGAATAATAACCGTCGATGCTGTCACGATTGTTCAGTTGATCTGTCCAGAAGGTGCGGGGCTCGCGGCTGATTTCTTTGGCTACAGAAATCATGTAGAGGATGAGCTTTTTGGTAGTCAGTCCACCCTCGCTTGGAACTAACGTAAGTTCCGCTCCGAGCGCCGACATGTGGCGGAGCTTTTCTTTGCTGAACGCGTCCGAGGTGACAATCCTCAGTCGGTACCCTTTTGCGACAGAAACAAGCGCGAGTGAAATGCCGGTGGAGCCGCCCGTGTATTCAACAATGGTGTCGCCCGGCTTTAGGCGGCCGTCTTCTTCGGCGCGGGCGATCATCGCTCCGGCGGCGCGGTCTTTCATTGAGCCGGTCGGGTTCTCCCATTCGAGCTTTGCAAATATTTGCGCGCTGTCCGGCGGAGCGACTTTGGTCAATTGAACGAGCGAGGTGTTTCCTATTGCGTGAAGGATACTGGAAAAGACCGTATGCACTGTAAGTTCCTGTTCATCGGCTGGGTGTCTATATCAATGCCGCAAACGAACACCGTTACCGACCAAATGTCAAGCCACGCAAAGTGAGTGGTCCACATGTTACCAATAGTGATTGCGTGTTGCAGTTGCCGGATCGTATACTACCCCTGTTCCTTCAAATTAGAAATGTCCGAAGCGATTCATGGATTATCATTAAGGGTAAAGCAATGAAAATCTATCGCAACAGTCTGGCAAAAACAGTCGACTCCGTTCACGAGGCGCTCTTTTTTGATCAGCCGAGATCAAAGGCGACGACAGACGAAGTCTCGCGTTGGATTGCGGGTCGGCAAGGACAGCCGGGGGCGTACGCCAACATGTTCGCGCCGACAACGCACGATGCAAAAAGCGGAATTCGGCTTTTCACGGGCGAGTTTCTCGGGCCGAGTGCCTCGCTCCGGCATGTGACGGGGGAAGAGGCATCGCGAGCGCTGATACTTCTGAAGTCTCGCATACCTGTGGTTTCCTCCGCGTTGGAGAGAGCCACTGAAGGGATGATGGCGTCATTACGGCGAGCCGAGAAAATGAAGAAGAAGTGGTTTTGTTGTGGCACCTGCGATCCGGCCTTGTGGCGCCATATCACTGCCGGCGGGCTATCAGGCGCGGAGTCGTGGTTGGCGAAGGGAATGAAACTGCTCAAGGCGCAACGGGATGACAAGGGCGGATGGCGCCGCTTTCCATTTTACTATACACTACTGGCACTTAGCGAAATCGATCTTTCGGCCGCGAGATCAGAAATGCGGCATGCGGAAATGCGTTGCGAGCGACTCCTCGCCAGAACCAAACCAGCCGGCGCAATCGCGAAACGTCGAATTGCTGTATTGGAGAGGATTTTGACCAATCTCTGATTCAACACCAAAACGATTGGACGAGGAGTGGTCTAAAGCTCGGGACCGGTGGCAGTGCACCGGGGTGGCGTCGTACCTCGAATTGTAGTATCTTCAAAACAAGAACATCCTTGATCGCCCGGCTATGCCGGCGAGTCGCCACCGGGTCTAAAATCGAATTCGCTTAGAACATGTCAGCTCCAGCAGATCAACATCCGGAAGACTTGCTCTCACTTGTTCAACAGGGGGATAGTGGAGACCGGGAAAAAGTTTTTCAACAATTACGTGTAAGATTTGTCCTACTCGCCAAAAGACGATTAGGCGTCAGGGATGCCGAAGATGTGGCGCATGATGCCTGTATGACTGTGCTGGAGAAATGCCGTCAATTACCCGCCGGCACCAATTTTTCGGCTTGGGCACTGCAGGTGTTACGAAACAAAATTGGGAATAGAATGCAACACCAGGCCCGCGTGACGGAAATGCCCTATGAAGACTCAGTGATGAGTAGTGTCGATCACGGCTCACGGGAACTGATAACCCGCTTGCCAAAGTGCCTGAAGGTGTTGTCTCGGGTCAATAAGCGTTACATACGGGCCCTGAACTTGACACAACTCGGGTTTTCGGCGAGCGAGATTGCGGTGAAACTGGAGATCAGCAAAGAGAATCTGTATGTGATTTTAAACCGCGGTCGACAGCAACTCAAAAAGTGTCTCAAGGAAGGTACTGCCTAAATGTCTGCCTGTACAAATCAGGAACTGGGAGCCCTGCTCCACGCGTACGAGCTGAACCTTCTGGCCGGCGATGAACTGGACAGATTTGAGGCTCACATATTAGAGTGCCGAGCCTGCTATGAAGAGCTGGCTGATATGGTCGAAGTTGCTGAGGCGCTCCGAACAGGATCAGCGGTGCAGGCGATGACAGCAGATGTCAAAGTCGAAACACAGCAATTGGAGATTCGACGCCGGAGAGCAGGGTGGTTCAATCAATCTTCACTGATCGCCGCCGCGGCTGTGCTGGTTGTCATGGCGTATCCGGCGTGGCGAGGTATTCAGAATATGTCTCAGTCGGCGGCAGAAAACACACAGATAGCGACCTTGCTCCCCGTCCGAGGTCAGACTGTTCCGGTTATTTCCAAATCTCTTTCGCCAACAGCCACGCTTACCATTGTGTATAGAGGGGCGGAATCCGGGAAACGATATCGAGCGCAGTTAGAAACTGTTACCGGCGAGATCCTGTTTGTTCAGGATGATTTCGGCCCCTTCGACAGCTTTGATTCGGCTCCACTGCTTTTGCATCTCGCTTCGATAAAAGCCGGAGACTATCGGGTGCGTATCAGCGGCTCGGCCGACAGTACTGAAAATCCTCCCGATTACCAATTCAGAGTCGCACCGTAAGAGGCAGGCCCTCAGGACAATTGGAAGATCGACGGTGCGCACACATAAGTCGTCTGCTCTTGTATCCCTCTACGTCTTTGTATTTTCAGTCTGCATGGTGGGTCCGAGCGCGTATGCGGCAGTCGACACCCTCTCAATCCGCAGGCTCATCCGCCAAAGTGAGGTGGCCGCACAGAACGGGAATCTGCGGCAATGGATCGATAGCGCCAAAGCGGCGGTGTACGAGGCGGAGAAATTACCACTTCCGCTTACCGAAATTGCAAGACAGGCACACCTGTGTTTGGGCACCGCATACTTGACTTGCCGGAATTTCCCATTAGCGGCCGCCGAATTTGAAATAGCCAGGGCTGATGTGACAAAAACCGGCAGGGAAGATATCCCTCGGGCCTCGGCGGGATATGCGCGATGTTTGATTGCGCTTGGAAAATATCAAGCGGCGCGCACAGTGCTGGATAGACTTCTTGCTACCCGCAATCAGCGCACGATTTCAACGGAAGATTCTCTCGTTATGATCGATGCGCTGGCGGCGCTTGGCAGATGGTATTCAATGTACGACAAGCCCGACTCTGCTCAGATGGTACTGACTCGCGCCTTGGCGATGGCACGTAATGTAGCGGCCGACACTCTCACACTGTCAAATGTGCTTGAAGAACTTGCGTACAACAGAGTAGAGCGCAGCGATTTCACGGGCGCTGATTCCGCCGCTACCCAGGCACGTCAAATGATCTCAGCCAAGTACGGTTCTACCCACCCGCTGAATGCACCGCTTCTCCGAGTGCGAGGGGCCGTTAAGCGAAGCCAACGAAAACTGAATGAATCTCGTGAGGCGCTGGAGTCTACCTTACGGCTGACCGATTCGATGAGCGAAGAACTCTCGGCGTTTCGAGCCGAGGTCCCGGCCGATCTGGCATATTTGTACTGGACTATCGGCGATTACGCGAGAGCTGACTCAACGGCAAAGTTGGGTGCGGAGTTGGCCCGGAGTGTCTATGGTGCTGACAATCCGATTCTGAACAACTATTCCAATGTTAAGGGAGTTACGGCCTGGGCACTCGGTGACTTGAACGAAGCACAGAAGTGGTTTGAAGAGGGAATTCGGGTCTGTAAGGCGAGCGGGCTGACCGAGGGCTCCGACTATGCGCACACTGTCAACAATCTGGCCATTATTCATCGGCGGCTCGGGCATCTCGAATCGGCGGAGAAGCTCTTCGAGGAATCCCTTTCACTCCGGCAAAAACTACATGGTCCGGATCACCCGGACGTCGCCCGTGCGATAGAGAATCTGGCCAATCTCTACATTCATACAGGGAAAGTCGACCAGGTGGAGCCGCTCATGTTGCGCGCCATTCACATCTGGGAGAAGACATATGGTCCCAACGACTGGGAGGTGGCTCCGGCGGCGTACAATCTGGGGATCGCGTATTACAGTCAAGGGAAATACATACAAGCCCGTCAATCTCTACTGCGGGCCATGAAAATCTGGTCGACACTCGCGGGCAAGAACCATCCGTTTGTCGGAAAAGCATTATCGGCTATTGCCCGTACGTGCGTCTGTCTGCACCAGCTCGATTCGGCCGAATCATACTACCGGCGTCTTTTGGACCATCGGCAGGATTTTGCCAAATATGCGTTTTCATTCTCATCCGACGCGAACAAGTTGCGGGTACTTGCCGAGCACCCGGTAATTGATCACAGTCTGCTACAAGCGGCAATTTCAAGTGGTGACCGACGACTGGTGAAACTGGCGACCGATATGGTCCTGCGCGGTAAAGCGATCGCTCTGGACGCCATGCGCTCCGATCGCTCCACTGGGTGGTGCGGAACCGACGATATGCTAACTGCCGATATTGCGGCATACCGCAGTGTTTGCGACAGTCTTTCGGTCATGGCGCTCGGATTGACAAACTCGAAACAGGCGTCGGTATCGTTGTCAAGGTTGGTTGAGAGACAAAATGCGCTCGAGGCGGTGATCTCCAGACAGTGCGGGAAATTCAAACGGGATCTGCAATGGCGTTCGGTGACCGCCGCCGCTGTGGCAAAGGCGCTTCCTGATTCTACTGTCCTTTGGGAGATTATCAAATATGACGGATATGACTTTGACAGCCACGGGACGGACAAGGTACGGCAACGAAAATCACAGTATGCCGCGTTTGTCATCAAACGCAACGCCGATCCTCTACTCATTCCGCTGGCCGATGGGCAAAGTACTGATAGTTTGGTGCAACAGGTTCACATCCATATGGCCGGAAGCACCGGGCTTGTGTTTACGCCTTTGGCGGTTGAAGTGGAGCGACACTGGTTCGAACTGGGCAGTCAACTCACTCGAGCGGTTGTGGAGCCATTGCTGAATAAAACCCCTGGCGGATATTCTGTAATTGTCTCTCCCGATGGAATGCTTTCGCTCATCCCGTTTGAAGCGCTTCCTGTTTCCGACTCAACATATCTGGTCGAGTCAACAATGCTCTCCTATGTTGTGTCGGGCAGAGATTTGTTGTCGCTCGACATCGACCGCGGTGTGTCCAGCGAAGCATGTATCTGGGCCGATCCGGCGAGAATCGAGTCGCCGGCCGTGGCGGGGGTGCGCGCCGACAGCAAAATAATTGATAGTTCAGTCCGTTTATCCGGTCCCTGCCCGAGCGGCCAATGGCAGGCATTGCCGCAGGCCCGATTGGAAGCCAAGGCGATCGCCGAACTTCTGAAACAGAAAGCGGGTCTTTCGGTTAATGTGTTTATCGGTGGGGAGGCGACGGAGCGAGCACTTAAACACCTCCCTCAACCTCCAAGGATTCTCCATCTGGCAACCCACGGTTACTACTGCCCGAAACCAGATTCCATTTCGGTCAAGTACGACAATCCACTGCTTCGATCCGGTCTGGTCCTTGCGGCGCCGAGGGTCGAAGAGACGAGAGGACAGGATAATGAGGACGGGATGCTGACTGCTCTTGAGGTGTCGGCACTGGACCTGACGGCAACCGATCTGGTTTGCCTTTCAGCCTGTGAATCGGGGCAGGGGGATATTGTCGATGCCGAAGGTGTGGTCGGGCTACGCAGAGCTTTCCAACTGGCCGGTTGCCGATCACTTCTGATGTCTCTTTGGAGCCTTGATGACAAGACGGCGCGGGAGATAGTCACTGGCTTTTACCGCAACTGGTTAAGCGGGCAGGACGGGGCAGGGGCGCTTCACACAGTAGAGCTTCAGTTGCTTTCGCGGGCTCGACAAGCACGTCACTGCGGCCACCCGCGGCTTTGGTCGGGGTTCATCTTCGAGGGCGAGTTGACCAGATAAGGCCGGTAATAGGCGCCTCCACCTCTGCGAAGGTGATTGAGCGAACCGAACTGGCCGCACCGTCGCCAAATTATGCCCAAAATTGAACGCATTCCCGTAAGATTCGGCACTCTCACCAAATAAGTCTATCGAGCTAGCCCGCCTGATGAAGTAACTAGAGGCGGGCGGCGAATTCTTCAGGTTAGTCAGAAGTGAACCTTGGCTATTAGTGCAGATAGGAGTTAGTATGCGTCTCACGAGCATTAGAATGTGGGGTTTGTCCGGATTGTTCGTATTGACGGGGGGACTTCGGGCCGCACCTCCTACTACCTTGACGGATGCCGCCGCTTCTTCTGAACCAGCGGGGCTTATCATCAAATTCAAAGGGACACCAGAATCGCGGGCTCGTTTCATTGTTGGCGGGTCGAGTTGCGGCGTTGCTTCGGCGGATGCCATCAACAAGCGCTTTGGGATAACGGAAGTGCGGGAACTTGCGGCCAAAGGAACTCGGTTGGCGCCTACACACCCGTTCTATAATGTTGTAACTATCAGTGGAAAAGACATCGACTTGAACTCGCTGAGGGAACAATATGCGGCTTTACCTGAAGTCGAGTATGCCGAACTTGACCGGTTCTTTCACTTGGACGACCGGCCCGGAGGGGGGCCAATTCCTGAACCTGATCCGGTGCCGAATGATCCTCTGTACATTCGTCAGTGGCATCTCAAAAACGGACTTCATTACACGGTACAGCACGTTGACGGACCCGGAAATGACATTCAGACATTGGTACAAGGGTTGGCGCGAGCGGATATCAACGCCGATTCAGTTTTTAAGAATCCACCGACCGGCACTTCACCTGTGGTTGTGGCTGTGATCGATTACGGCATCGATTTTTCGCATCCGGACTTAAGTGGAGCGATCTGGACGAACACTGACGATAGCACACTAGACGGCGCGGACAACGACCACAATGGATTCATAGATGATGCACATGGCTGGGACTTTGGGCCTGTGCTATATCGCGCTGATTTGGAAGACAACGACCCGACTGACCCACATGGCCATGGCACCCATGTGGCCGGAATTATCGGAGCTCGTTCAAACAATTGGGTCGGGATTGCCGGGATATGCCCCAATGTCAAGATCATGCCGGTAAAGGTCTTTCCGTATGCGATTGCTTCGAACATCGCCAAGGGCCTGGTATACGCCACCGACAATGGGGCGGACGTCGTCAACATGAGCTTTGGAAGTAGCGTTGGACTGCAAATAGTCGAGGACGCGGTGAGATATGCCAAAGACGCAGGCGTCACTCTTTGTGCTTCGTCGGGGAATGAAGGCAACGACGCGCCTAATTATCCAGCGGCATTTGAGCAAGTCATCGGCGTCGGCGCTACAAATGACAGCGACTTTGTGACGCCGTTCTCATCGTTTGGGAATCAAGTTGATCTGGTCGCCCCCGGAAATCAGATTCTGTCGCTACGCGCAACAGGGACTGATATGTATAACGCCGCCGGTGAACCAAACGTCCACATCGTTCAGACCTCTTATTACTTATCTGACGGCACGAGCATGGCTTCCCCAATGGTTGCTGGAGCGGCCGCATATCTCCGATCGCTCTCTGCGGGCCTCGGCCCTGACTCAATCCAGCAAATCCTCCAATCCGCAGCCAAAGACCTCGTTGATCCCTACCATGTTGGCGCAAATCTGGTTGGCTGGGATCAATACTCCGGCTACGGCCGGCTAAATCTAAAGAAGTCGCTGACGATCGCCCCTCGAACGGTGTCGCAGATTAGTTCACCGCAACCGTATACTGTTATCTCTGGGAGCGTGGCGATATCCGGCAATGCCGGCGGAACACCGTACTCGGGATATACACTCGAATTCGGCGAAGGAGCCAGTCCGTTGTCCTGGACAACCATTAGTACGTCTTCGAATCCGGTCAATGGTGTTTTGGGCAACTGGAACACGACCAACTGCAATGGTCTCTACACGATTCGACTCCGGGTTGGCGTCGCTAATAGCGATCAAGTCCTTGTCTGGGTGCTCAATGATACCGCCGCGAATTTGTCGGCTCCGTCAGACAACGACACAGTAAGCAACTTCATCCCGATAGCCGGAAGTGCCCGTTGCCCCAATTTTCGAGAGTACAGTCTTGAGTATCGTAGACTGGGCGACCCCACTGGCGAATGGAGTTTGGTGTCAAGACACTGGCAACCAGTGTTTGACGCAAGTCTTGGAACTTGGATTCCCCCGGCAAACTTCTCCGGTCTGTATCTCGTCCGTTTGTTAGTCTACAATCAGAGCGGAACGGCAGTGTCGGGCGACACTATTCAGTTGCAACTCACCGGGAGTATAGTCAATTGGGAAATCTCGCTTGGCGCCGCACCGTCTATTATTTGCAATTATGGGGACTTCGACGGCGACGGAATCAACGAGATCATTGTGCCAACATCGACAGGTGTCAAATTCTTCTCACCTGATGGCAATGTAAAGACTGCCGGCATGCCAGTGTTCCCCGTCGGCGAATACGTTGTTCCCTTTGCGGTTGGCGACCTGGATGGGGATACCGAAGATGACTGCGTCGGTTACAACAATACGACTGGAGATTTGGTAGCGTACCGGTCGCAGGGTGGCATATCAAGCGTTCCGGCATTCCAAGTGATGGCAAACGCACCGAAGCTCAATGAAGAGTATATCATGAGCACGTCGCAATGGACCTATTTAGCCATCAGCGATATGAATAGTGACGGCCAAAATGATGTTGTGATTCACCCCAGGCACGATCTGGACGATGCACTTAGTTTTCAGGGTATTCACTGGCATAGGATTGGAACTCAGAGTGTTGAGTCATTCCGGTTGGTTACCGATTCCATTGTTTACAATCAGTTCAGCGAATATTGCGTGTCAGACTTGGACGGCAACGGTACACTTGAGAAATGCGGTTTTTATCCTTGGAATGGAGCTGTTGTGGTTGACCGCGGACCGCACTTGACCGTGGCGGCCCCTCTTCAATTCAATGGCACGACAATGTACCAGTGTGACGGCATGTCGGCCTACGATATCGACCAAGACGGCCAGCTTGAACTGATCGTTTTCGGCAGGATTCCAACAGTTGGTTTCTTGCTCTTTGCGCTTGACTATGTGGACAATAAACTGACGATTAAGAGTGGCTGGCCCCATGTCATGAGTACCGACAATGCTCACGCAATGTATGAGGGGTATGCGAGCATGCCTGTGTTTGCTGATATGGACAACAATGGGAGCGTTGAATACTTCAGCGCCATCACCGGATACACCGAACCGGGAAGCATTGACTACTTTATCCAAGGTTGGAATATCGACGGTAGTACGATTGATCCCAGTGGTGGGGCGCTGTGTCCGTCGTCACCTGTGCTCTCTCACCTTGGTCCGCCTATGATTGCCGATATTGATGGTGATGGATTCAATGAGATTCTCTCTATCGGGGTGAATCCAATAGCGTTCGCGCCCTCTCGCCAATACTTATTTGCCTGGACCGCCCACGGCGACTTTGTAACCGGATACCCGAAGATTCTGTCGCCGACGTTGATGTATAGAATGTCTCGATACACTCCGACCCTGGGGGATGTCGACCGTAACGGGACTCTCGATCTGTTAGTCGGTTCTTCCGACAACAATTTGTACTCTATCAATTTTGGTGTCGAGATGGATGGTTGTCACGATCCGGTCACCGCCTTTGGATATCACCGGAATTTCGACTGGTGCGGGCCGAGCTATCCGGACACTTGCGCGCCGGTCAGTGACTCCTGTGGTGACTGCAATTCTGATGGCCATGTGGATTCGCTCGACGTTGACTACCTGGCTGATTACCTGATTGGTGCCGGACCTGCGCCCGTACCGTACGGGGTTGGCGATGTCAATGGTAGCGGGTTGATCGACCTGACGGATTTGAGCTGGCTGGTTTCGTATGTAGAGACAGGGCTCCCGCAACTTCAGTGCTCAGGACTGAATTTCGCGGGATCAACCGGCAGTTCGCCGCTTGAATTCAGTCTGTCAACCAAATCGGTCAATTCAAATGAAAGATTGTCACTCACGACCACTTCGGACATTCAATTGGTGACTGTAACCTGCGGCGGAATTTCTGACGCCGGCGAAATCAAAGCACTCGGGAATGGAAACCAAGTGCGCTTTGGTGATCGTAGCGACACTGTTGTGGTGTTGATACGGGGAAAAGGTGTGAGCCCTGTGTGCAGGAAGGGAACAACCGAACTGGTTGACCTTCCATCCGGGGCTGTGACGTACGAAGTTTCGGCAGTTGACTATAGCGGACGGATTTCGACCATTCGGGTGGGAGCCGCCGCTTCTGAGAGTCTGCCAAAGCAGTTTGCGCTTTCGGCGAACTATCCAAATCCATTCAATCCAAGCACGACGATCAACTTCGACGTGCCGAAGGCGTGCGACTATACGCTGGTCATTTATAATGCTCTGGGACAGCAGGTCACGACGATTTCCGGCAAGGCGCAACGCGGAACGGTGAGCCTTGAATGGGATGGCTCACGACAGGCCTCGGGTGTGTATTTTTATCGTCTGTCAGCCGGCGAATTCAGCGCGACGAGGAAGATGATGTTGCTGAAATAGGAGAATTGACACAGTACTGCTGAACCTGCAATGTGCGTGCAGGCCGGCACCGGCCAGCGAGTCCTTACAGCTCGCTGGCCTTTTTTTGTGCGATGAAAAACTCCCGGCACGCTTCGACAGCACGGACCGCTGATTAACAATAGAAAGCGACTTGAAATGGAGCAAAGGGGAGTGATTTGGTGGCGGGGGCAGGATTTGAACCTGCGACCTTCGGGTTATGAGCTGTTTGCGTCGACCGAACACGGGACAATACTGGACACTAAGCTGTTACAAGGACAACAACTTGCGTCAGCTCATTTTGTCCGGTGTTGTCCCTTATTATTCCGTGTTTTGGCTTGTTCTGTTAGCAAACTGTTAGAAAGGACCCTGAATTAGTATGGACTCGTTGTTCCATGTCTGGTCGCTGTCTACTGATAAAGAAGTGGTCCCAATTCCCATTCTCCTTTCGAAAAAGGGACGGGGGTTCGATTGTTCTGCAGGTTAAGGTGCTGCTACTGTCAGGGTTATGGCCTACCC
>JBGAWZ010000342.1:0-3083 GCA_044227335.1 Candidatus Zixiibacteriota bacterium
TCTCGTAGGCGCGGCAATACCGCTCGCAACAAAGAGCAGAGCGAACAATTGGCTATAGAGGCGACGCATGGTTAGTTCATTAATACAGCTGTTTAAGTTCGATGCCGGTGTAATACCGTTTGAGAATCCGGTCGAATGTCCATCCCTGCCGCGAGAGTCCGATCGCGCCGCACTGGCACATCCCGACTCCGTGACCATACCCGGCGCCCAGTACCCGAATCCGTTCGACCCCTCCGCCTGAACCATTGTCGACTTCGACGGTGAATCTGTCCGACGGTAATATCAAATCGGGACTCGAGGCCCGTCCGAGCACCCAGCGTATTCGATCTTTGAAGAACCGATACACATCTTCTTCAGTCCGAATGGCCAGTTTGGCGACTCGCCCACCGGCGGTGCGCTGGTCAACCGTGATCCCTTGAATTTTCCCGATATGAATTTCCCGTCCCTTTTCGGTGGTCAGATACTGCTCAATCCTCGCCCGCAGTTGCGGTTCGGTGTAGTTTTCCTGCCAGTTGAAATATTTCGACCAGCTGCAGGCTGAGTCATCGCGTACTGATTTCAGATACGGCAGTTCTTTTTTGTCCCAGACAGCTTCAATATTGTCGGTCATGCCGCCGCAGGTTGAGTGATAATAGGCCGTGATAAACTCGTCCTGATACATCGCCACCCGACCGACCGTCGCGTCGACTGCTTTGTTAACCAAGTTCACTTCGGCGTCTGCCCCTTCATATACTTGATCGGTCACACCCGATTTCATGTCAAACGGTTCATCGCCGTACTGGTTCAGATGTGCCATCGTGTAGGTGCGCGCCGCGACTGCCTGAGCTTTGATCGCTTCGATTTCTTCGGCTACTCGCGGCCCGATTTCAGGCGGGACTACGCCACGCAGATAATCTTCGACATACAGCACGTTGACGACTTTGACAGTCGAACCCGACGGCGCCAGTTTGACCAGTCCCCGGTATCGTTTGCCGCCAAAGCGGAGCCGGTTTTGATTTCCGCGTGGGATGATATTCACTTCGTCCAGATCGGATAATATTGTCTCGCGCCGTTCGTTCTGCACGGTCAATCGCCCGCGATCAAGTTCGACAAAAGTTGGGTGTCCCGAATAGAAGACCTGTTGTTTTCCGCCGGCTAAGCACTCGATCGCGTACGAGGCGTCGGCTCCGATAGTAATTGCATTTGAAGTTTCGGAGAGCAGGACGCGGATAAAAGGCACACGGATCATCGAGGCCGATGCTTCCTCGCGGATATCGGGGACACCGGCGCAGGCCCAGACCAGCGTCAGAAAGAGTATTCCGAATACGCCGAGCGTGGTATATCGAAAAAGCGTGCGGAGTCGAAATCGTGTTGTCTCGTTCATGTCGTTCCCTGACGTTTTCGTGCGGGGGGCTGACAAATCGCGCCCAGGATCGGCCGGACAGAAGTTATCGTGCGATCAAATCGGGTTTCTGTCGGCACCGACCAAAGCGTCTTTGCGCCCATTACCGCAAATGCAGTTGCCTCGACCAGATCGGGATTCATTCCCAGATCACTGACCGAGGTCACCGGCAGGCCGCCCAATAGTTCTCGCAGTCGCCGACAGAGGAATTTGTTATGCGAGCCGCCCCCAGTCAAATATAAAGCATCGACTAACCCGTGTTGCGGATTGTCCGAACGGGAAACGAATCGTGCAACGGCAGTTGCGATGCACTGCGCTGTGAGTTCCGCCGCGGTGGCGACCAAATCTTTTGGCGACAGTCGCATCGACTTGCCGGCTCGAATCATTCGAGCGGCCATCATTTGGCCAAATTCCTCGCGACCTGTTGATCGCGCTCTTGAAGTAAAGTAAGGCGCGCTTTTCAGAATGCTGAGAAGTCGTAGAGACACATTTCCCCGCTGTGCAAAAGCTCCACCCCGGTCGTACTTCTTTCCGAATAGTTTGCTACACAGCAAGTCGGACAAGACATTCCCAGGTCCGCAGTCGGCCGCCTGTATGCGCAAAGAAGATCCGGCTGGTGGAAAATAAAAGTAGTTGGACATGCCGCCGACATTGACGATCAATCGCCCGTGCCGGTTAGAGCCGAACATCTCACCCATTGCGGCCACCGTAATCGGTGCTCCTTCGCCCCCGACGGCTATGTCCCCCTGCCGGAAGTCGCCAACAGTCACACAGTTGGTCATCGCCGCGATCCGCGCCAGCGATCCCAATTGGAGCGTGCCGTGAACTCTTACCCCCGCGACTTTGGTTGGCTTTGGCAAATGGCGGACTGTTTGTCCGTGCGAGGCAATCGCGTCAACTTTGATGCTCCGTCGTCGCAACCGTCGAATGAACTTGATTGCGGCCTCACCATAGAACTTCCCAAGCAAATTGTCCAAGTGGACAAGATCGGCCACCGGAAGCTTTTCGCTGTCGGCGACGCACAGTATGAGATTTCGAATAGCCGGTGGATATTGCACGGTGTGACCGGCAAGGAAAGTGATAGCAAGCCTGGTGCGACTGCGGGTGATTCGCACTGCCGCCAGATCGAGTCCGTCGGCCGACGTCCCCGAGTTAAGCCCCAAGACCACGAGCGATTTCCGCCTTGCAATCGTACCGAGCATTACCTTATCCAATGAGGGTTCTGCCCAATTTGTACTTCATGCCGGAAACCCGGCCCAGCGAAGTGGAGATTCGTTCGGGAGAAATTTCTCCACGCCGGTTTGCCTCTTCAAAGTAGTCGAAGGCCCCCATCGCCGATTCGTAGTCTCGTCCAAAGAGCAAGATGTCGTGGCCGGCGTTAAAGGCGGCTACTGTGCGCTCACCTATTCCACCGAGCGCCGCCGCTCCCTTCATCAGGAGATCGTCGGTGATGACCGGGCCGTCGAACGATGTCCGGTCCCGCAGGAGTTCGTTGATCGCTTTGGCAGAACCGGTCACAATCGATTTGTCAAACGATTCGAGTATGACATGGGTGGTCATCACAAGATCGGCGCCGGCGTCGATACCAGCTGAGAATGGCCCAAGCTCGCGGTTGGTCCAGAGCATTTCGTTGAACGGGATTCTTGGGATATCGACATGGGGGTCAAGATCGACCGAGCCAAGTCCGGGGAAATGTTTCAGG
>JBGAWZ010000343.1:0-4860 GCA_044227335.1 Candidatus Zixiibacteriota bacterium
CTTAGCGAATCGTATCGTGCATTCATACCGTATCTAACGCCGGCCGAGTACTTGTTGTACCCAAAAGTTGAGTCAGCCGGATCGACCCGCGACCAACCGAATGTCCCGCCAAGCGAGGATTGATCACCAACATAGGATGACAATCCGGCTGACACCGCAAACTCGCTGAACTGCGAACGAATGTCCCGCGAGCGGATGCGGGCGTCGAACTGCCCCCGGCCGATCAGAAACGACGGCTGACTATACTCTATGTTAAGAATATTGTTGTCCTTGTCGCGCCGTTCCGAAAGGACACGGATCGTTCGTCCCACCCCAAACAGATCACGGAGTTTGCCGTCGAACGACCAGACCACGCCATTCTTGTCATCAGGTCGATATCCGCCCGTGCCGCTTGCGCTGAACATCGACGGCTCTTGAAAATGTAGTTTGAGATTCGCGGTTGTGTACCCCGGCTGTGGTTCGATTTCGACTGGCGGCAGGTAGGTGAGAAACGGAATCTGCCTCGCGCGCCGATCGATCTCGGCAATTTTCAACGATGTCAACGTCTCTCCCGGCACAAAGCCAAGCGAGCTTTGCACGAACTGGTCACTTGTCCGACGTACACCATCGCAACGAATTTCAGATATTGTTACCAACGGTCCCTTGCGCACAGTGGCAACCAAGTCTACAGAGTCGCTTTCAATAGCGAGCGATGTCACTTCGAAGTTTGCGAAGTAATATCCGCGCGTCTGAAAACTCGCCAGTACCGGCGCAATCACTTCTGCAACTACACTTTCGGTAAATGGCGATAGATAAGAAAGCTCCGCGGTGGTGTCACCGCCGACTGTGATCCTTCGCAATGTCGACCGAGTACCGGCAATTATCTCAACTTTCCCAACCGAGTCAACTCGATAGCGGGCGCCGAGGTATCCGCTATCTGAGAGAATGCATACTGCCAACTCACCGGCGGAATCGGCGGACATATTAGTAAACCTCGCCCAATTCGATTTCAATGTCTGAGCAACAGTTCGATTTTCACCCGTGGATATGCTCACCACTGCCGGTGTCACCGCCTGTGCCAGACCAATCAATCCGAGAAGAATGAGTCCTGCGCGCTTCACAATTAGAACTCCGCCTTCATTTCTGATCGCGCAAAGAGGCGTCCTGCCCGATCGTCGGAATACCGGCCGTTAAGCGCCAGCGACAGTCTCACCGCGCGCGAAAGGCCATAGTTTACAGTGAGTGTCCAGATCAGTCCGCGACGGCCGTCATGGTTGTCGGTAAGCAGAGTCGACGCAACACCGGTTATGCCACTCAGGGTCTGACGGTACAGCTCGGTGTCGAGTTTGATTTCTCCTTTTTTCTCAAAAGACAATCTTTCACCGGACCTAACAATGTACAATCGCGACTTTTCCTCGACGTTGGAATTGTCGCCGTTCCCGGTGGCAGATCGAATACCAGCCTCAAAAGTCACACCGGTCACCTCAAAATTACCCTTCGCCCCGACAAATCCGCGCCATCCATATGACTTACCTGCGTCGCCATAAAATTGATCTCTCCCCGAACTGAACCGCTCACCACCTTGTTCGAATATCCAGCTTCCATATGGTTGACGAATTGTTGCCCGAATACGAAAGTCGGTGCGGTTTCGGTTCTCTTGTGCGATCAGGCGGCTTTCTTTGCTGTGGCTGAGCGACAAACTGAGTGCATAGAGACTGCGCCATGGCACCATGCGCAGGTCGGCGTCGTAGCGGCGCTCAAACGACAGATACTCGCTTCCCTCTCCGGGCAGAAATGGCACGACCCACCACCAGGGCCGGGAACCGTCGGCCAATAGTTCCTCGGAAATTTTCGAATTGGCAGACAACTGGTACAAGCGCGCCTGTTTGTCCAGGCGAAACGTTTTTTCGCCGCGCCGCACACGCTGAATATCGGACAGGATTTCTTCAAGGCGAATTGAGGAAATGCCAAGGTGGCGGCGCTGATCATTCAGCCCAACGAGTAGTCGCCCCAGAAAACTACGCTCGGTCCTGTCAATGTAATCCAGCCATTGGTGAGTCACTGTACCGTCGGCTCGCCAATTGCCGATTGACTTGCTCGATGATATTCCCACGCGATGTCGAGTCAGATTGCGCCGCCAAAATTGCACAAGCGAATCTTCGCGGTATCCTTCGTACGACACGCCACTTTGATCCGCGCGAAGGGCCAGGCTCCCTCTCAGATATCGAGTTCCGGACGCCGTATCGGAGTAGTCGTTCGTGCGTCGATCGTATTCGACTTCTGAGAGGATTCCTTTGCGATCTATTGAATAGTCAGCTCGGCCCGTGACAGAACGGCCGTTGCCCCGGCGATCACCTGATTGGGAGCGAAACGCGGCATCGATCTCGTGCCAGTTCCCCTGTAGCTTGAGATGCTGAACCGGCGAATATGCAATTTCACTTCCGTACAACTCGGATTCAAGGGAACTGCCGAAACTGGCTCGCGAATACGACGGTGACACTGTGAGTCTGGGCAAGAGTGCCAAGGCAAGATCGGCCGAATGGCGAAGACGATGCCCACTCCAATGGAGTGACACTGGCGCCAAATATGTGCGAAGGAAATCCGGCTGGTCGATTCGGTCAACCGACGAGTACCGAGAATCTAAATATTCCCTGCTCAATCTAACTTGGCTCTCTCGTCCATTCCAGCTCCATGCTTGTTTCAGCGACAGGTTGAGGTAGGAACCATCGCTTGATCCACCCGACGGATTCCACAAATTGAACGATGTCCTGGAAAATCGTACATCAGCTACGGCAGACCCATTTGGCAGAAGCGGATACCGCGCCAGTGCTCTTGCGGTTTCGACTCGGCGCGCCGGTTGTAGCAGTACGACCGGGTTGTAGTCGCCGTTATCGGCTCCGACAAACTGATACTGTTCGTTTCCCAGATATCGATACGCACCCTGCCCCGATCCGACATACGAAAACCGGACCGCAAAATCACCGTTGCCGACACCGACATACTGCCAGACGGTATCAGGTAGCGAATCGGGAAGCATTCGCCAAGCGCCATTGGTATCAGCCACCACTCCTGAAACCGCGATCACCGAATCACTGCCTTGCGTAAGCGTTGCTATCTGCTCGTTGCTTAGTTCAAACAATGGCCGGTCTTTGTCGTCACCTTCGCGGGTAAAAGCAAATGCAAGTGAACGCGAAGAATCGCGGGACATTATTTCCGCGCCGCCGAGCAAGAGTTCCTGGCGATACGCTGTCCCGGCCGGTTCGTAGTCAATTTCAATCCGGCTCCGTGAATCAATCGGGCGCGTCACACCAAATGTGATTCGCCCGCTCGGGTAGTCGACCGTGTAATCTTTATCCGGTCCTCGTTCCATCTTACGGCCGTCGAGCCAGACTTCATCAGATCCCGGGACAATCGCCACGATTGTGCCGGTCGCCTGATACGGCCCCTGGAAACCGTCGATGCCCGATAGCTTTGCGCTCTGGTATTTTCCGCGCGGACGCGAGGCGACGCCAAACACCGAGACGCCGTTCGACCAGAACTTGGCCGATCCGCCTGAAACATCTCTCGTTCGCACCAACGGCGACAAGCTGGCCAATGAAATGTCCCCCGCTTGGGCTGACAGTCGCGCCGAAGTCAACCTCAAGCGGACTCGGTCGAACTCGTCAAGTCGACTGTTGGCATATCCATGTATCGGATCATACCCGCGATCTGACACGGCGCCGTCAAGCCGCACCCCCGGTGACAATTCGCCGGAGATTCCGACATCGAGTGATTGCCCGAATGCCGATCCAACCCCCGGCCCGCTGGTGACTCGAAATGTCTTTGCGCCGGATATTTGCATCGAGCCGGAATTTCCTCCGGGGAGTTGCCTCACTGGTGGAATAGATGGAGATGGGATTTGGTGATTTGACACTACCGTCTCCGGTGCAGAGTTCCCCCACGATTTGGAAAGCCACAACGGCCAGCGACGATACTTGAGTTCAAGCGTATCAGCCCGGCCGGGTTGAAACCGGAAGTAACGCAAGGCGATCGGATTCCCTTCGAGTGCATAATCTATCCCGCGACGAAGAAGTTGATCACGAAAGAAAAGTGAGTCGCTATCAGGGAGAATACGGAGTGAATCAACTCTGAGGGTGCTGTCGCTAATTATCAGTACTGCCCGCTCAGCGGTGGCAGATTGCGCGCAGAGAAATACAAAGGCGGCAACCACCGGTAGTCGGCCGCGAAACATGACTACTCCTGCACAGGCAGAATTCGACAGACTACCAGGCGGTCGTTCCCGCTGTCGGAAATCACCAGTCGATCGCTGATTACTGCCAGATCGTGGGGCAATCTCAGCGGCGTGGTAAGTCCGGCAATCGGCGACCCGCTGGCCAGTATTCTCATCCCGCGCGATGAATAGACGAACAACTTACCGGTAGATTTGTCGACCACCCAGAGACGGTCGCTGGCATCGACGAAGATCCCCGACGGTTCGCGTAACTCAGGATCAACAACCGCCCGCGTGTAGTTACCGTATTCGTCGAATACCAAAATACGCTTGTCACCAATATCACACACAAAGTACGACCCGTGTTGATCAATGACGATCTTTCCCGGATCCAACAGCCCCCCGCCGGACGATCCAAACTCGCCCACAAATTTGTCGAATTGCCCAATCAATGAAAAGACTGCAATTCGATTATTATCCTTATCGCTGATCCAGATCTGCCCCGATTTGTCGACCGCCGCCCCGGCAGGTGATCCGAATTTGAGCGGGTCATCCAGATCGGAAAACGGAATTTCATCGACATACTGGAGCCTAGAATCGAAACGGCAGATACGACGGTTCCCCCGGTCGACAATTCGGATAGCCAGAAGGCCGTCGGACGCGCCGGCAAT
>JBGAWZ010000344.1:0-3069 GCA_044227335.1 Candidatus Zixiibacteriota bacterium
AAATCGACTGGCACTCCCCCCTTGTGCAGGATATTTCCGCGCGTGGTATCGAAGTGGGTATTGTTAATGACAAACTGCCCCTTGCGCAGAACAGTACTGAACATCAGATTTTCCGCCACTCTCCCTTGGTGGCAGGGAATCACTTTGCGCTTGCGGAAAATGCCCTGCACTGTCTGTTCGAATTTCCGAAACGACACTGCCCCGGCATACGATTCATCCCCCATCATCACCGCCGCCCACTGAGCGTTCGACATCGCTCCCGTGCCCGAATCGGTCAACAGATCGATATAGCAATCACGCGCGTCGATTTTGAAAATATTGAAGGCCCCCGCTTTGATTTTGGCCTCACGCTCGGCGCGGCTCAAAAGACGTACCGGTTCGACAGATTTGATCCGAAATGGTTCGACCGGCTGAAATTGACCTGACATGGACTCCTCCTTCGGTTTTGTGTTAACGGTTCGCGCCAACAAAACGACAAGAGGAGCTTAGGTGACATCCTTTACACGCATCCGGTGATACCGGAGGCCAAGATGAATAACTGAATGACGAATTGTATTCACAGCTTACTTGTGGTGCCTGAGTTTGAAATCGGTGACAATATGGCCGGTCAAGGTGTTTCGATTATTGCGAATTTCCGGCCGCTCGTACTTCTGCAGATGCGGGAATTTGGCGATCTCGGCAATTAGTCCGAGCTGGCGGAGCACCTCCACCGTGATGGCGCCAAGCGCCCGCGTTCCGCCATCCAATACTTTAATTGCGATGCCAATCTTCGGCTCTGAAAATCCAATCGCCTGTAACGATTCGGCTCCCCCCTTGCACACGATGTTGCCGGAAAACGAGCGCATGAGACTCAAATCAAACCGCTTTTCACCAGAAACCATTTCAGGATACGCTGTGATCGCTTCTTTGAGACGAACAAATGCCTGACGCATCTCTGGAGTCTGACCTTCGCCATTGGCAAACTTCCGGAATCCAAGTGCCAGATTCGAAATCGGCATCGGATAATTGGGCGCCGAGCATCCGTCGATTGCCGGTACCAATTCACTCTCGGGATACTCGCAGGCCTCGGCCAGCGCTTTTCGAATTGCGCTCTGTGTCTTGCTACTGGGATTCAAATATTCACCCACTGGTTCACCATGCAAACGCGCCAGCGCCAGAAAACCGGAATGTTTTCCCGAACAGTTGTGCCGTAGCGGGTCTTTGTCCTCACCGTGCGACGGATACTGTCCCTCGCGTTGCATGCCGATCGGCAAATGGGTACCGCATCCCAAATCTTCCGGTCGATTCCCCGCCGCTTTCAGATTCGCCATCACTGTTTGGACATGGTCATCGGTTCCGTTATGCGACCCACATAATATCGCAGTCTGTTTTTTGTCAAACCCGAACTTTTCGATCCCGCCCATCATAATAAACGGGAGCGCCTGGAACGGCTTTATCGACGAGCGCATCATGGTCACCAGATTCGGGTCACCGAGCGAATGGGTGACTTCCCCCGAATGGTCAACCACAGCAACCGCGGCATAATGCACCGCCTCGACATGCGGCCCCCGAAAAACACGGGCGGCAATTTCGGTTCTATCAATTGAAGACGAGTCGGTCGCGTCCATTGGTTGTGCCAAGTCGGTCAAATGTTGGTTCATAACTCTAATTTACCCAATTTGCTCCGGCATATCCACAAAAATCAGGGACCATGCCCGGCATGGTGATGCGACATGTATGTCCCATGCCCGGCTATGATTGAATCGACAATATTGTCGGTGGTGGGATCGATCAGGTAAATATGCCCCAGCCCACCGGCATTAACACACGAAACATATCGCCGCGCCTCGCCGTCGGAAAAAGTCACGCCAAACGGCTGGGTCGCCCCGGTCGGAATTGATTTGATAACTGTTCGGTTGGTGAGATTGATCACATGCACCAGGTTGTCGTTTTGCGAGGTGACATAAAGCTTGGTACCTGCTGTGTTGATAACCCCCAGCGACGGCCCGTACGGATCAGCCGAGGCACTCCCCGGCACTGAAATCGAGTCGACAATCGTCCGAGTGTCCAAATCCATCACCCGGATCTTCCGGCTTTTTCTACAGAGAACATAGACAAGCGAATCGTTATGGTCGATCGCGATTCCGTACGGCCCCTCATCGGTTGTCGACGGATTATTCCCGCCCGGCTCGCAATCGACAAAGGTCACGGAGTCGCCATTGAGATAGACAATCGTCACATTGTCAGTTTGATAGTTCGCCGCGACCAGTATGTCGCGATTGGTAGTCGCCTTGATGTCATGTGTCTGAGAACCTGATTGATAAATCGAATCGGTGAATGCCATCGTCGATAGGTTGATCCGGTGTATGTGTCCTCCGCCGGAAATGGTGGAAAAGTCGCACACATATCCAGTACCGCCGTCGCCGGAAGTTACCATAGAAGTCGGGAAGATCGAAAATGGAGCGGTGATGAGTGATTCAAATTCGTTGTCATGCAAATGGAATCGGGCGATCTGTCCGGGTGAGGTCCGCCCGATGATATACGCATATTCATGTTGCGGGTCGAATTCCATGTGATGCGGATTGGCCGGCACCCCGGTGCGGATCGAGTCGATACGCGCAAGCGTATGAGAATCGTAGATGTACATCGTCGAATCGACCTGATTCAACACATACAGGACTCCCTCCGGATTGGTGTTGGGCGGCGGCGGGTCAGTCCCCTTGTCGCCACAAGTCACCAGAGCAACCAGTAGCAGAAAGACAGTTGAAATTCCGGCCAGCGCGATCAGAGTTTTCTTCATGGTGTCAATCGGACCTTTCTATTTCCTGTAACAGAAAACAAACGATCAAAGACCCAAGATGTCAAAGATAATTGTATGGCCAATCGGGAGGCACACGGGAAACGCAAACTCTGCATCGCGGGGGTTACTTGCCCTTTGCGCCTGACTTGTCAGTATCTAACTCATACGCCGAGGTGAGCCACTTTTTGACTTCGCTGTCGATATCGGCGCCGGTGAATATCGGAATTCGATGGGTAATGCGGTCCCCCTTGGCATAACCACCGGTATCGATAAGCCGTCCAGTCGCTTTC
>JBGAWZ010000345.1:0-3054 GCA_044227335.1 Candidatus Zixiibacteriota bacterium
CGGACAATTTCCGATACGCCCAATTATCCTGAAGTCGCCACGGCCGCGATCAAGGAGATGTATTATCAGAAAGGCTCAAATATTCGTCTAGACGACGATGGAAATATCGAATCCGGACTCATCATCCGGCATCTGGTGATTCCCGGCAAAACCGAAAACAGCAAAAACGTTTTGCGTTGGATTGCCGAAAATCTGTCAATCAACGTGCATATCTCGCTCATGTCGCAATATCATCCGACCGAGAAAGTCAAAGATCATCCACTGCTCGGTCGTACGCTTTTGGTCAATGAGTACGAAGAAGTGCTCGAAGAATTTCACAATTTGGGATTTCACAACGGCTGGGTGCAGGAGCTTGACTCGCCGACTAATTATCGCCCTGATTTCACCGAAGATCATCCGTTTGAGTATTGAGGCTCGGTTTCTATGAACGGGCAGACGAGGGCGTCTGCCACGCACTGAGTGCGAATTGACGACTGTCGGGTAGTCGGCCTTCTCCGCTTACGCGTCGAACTTGCCAACCCGACCTACTTTGGAATCACAATTGCTCCCGGCAAAACTGAATCACCCGCCATAGCTTTGCGCACAGCTCGAAACCCATAATTCCCCGCCGCAAACTTCTTGTTTTTCTTGAACACGTGCCCGTTGAATGAATAAAGATACGCCGATGAAGTGTCCGCCGGGGTCCCGCTCCACCAATAAATGATCATGCTATGTTGATTCCAAAGAGGCGTTTCTTTGTCAGGGCGAACTTCATAATTAGGTGTCATCGTCGTGGTGTCAAGCGTCGCGCCGACATTGAGACCATGCCGACAACCCGAGCGGACCATCTCTTCGGCAGTGGGCAAACGCCAGATATTTTGTACCGAATCAACAAGTGACAAGCCGTCGGTCGACAAGTGCGCGCATGTTTTCTGCGCGCTCTGCCAATCGACACCAGTTGTCGCCCAACCGGGGCCTTCCGGCGCCCAGACCAATTTGACACCATTAGCCGAAAGTAGCCGGGCGCCGCGGAAACCGTCATCGGTGCGCGTGAGTGTTTCGTACGCCGGCCCGATTCCAAAGCCGATTGCAGTCAAAAGGGGCACACCAACCACAATCCAGAGCGCGATTCTCCGCGACTGCACGCGGCCGAAGTAGTACAGCAGACCAATGCCGATGATCGGCAGACTAACGAGTAGTCCGGCGCCGGAAGCCCGCAGTGCCCATGCCAGCGAGCCGCCAAAGAGCAAATGCAATATCCCGCCAAATTTTGCCCGGTGAATGCCGGTGAGCGCGAGGACCACAAACAAGACACTGAATCCAAGGTACTGCCCAAGCATAAGGGCAAGATTCTCCCAGATCGAATGCGAGTACCATCCTTCGTGGAAGTTCTCGATACTCCCCCAGAATGCCCAAAAGGCGGCAAGGGCAGTCGAGATTCCCACTGCCAGCCACCCTAAGATATCTGGGAATGTAAATTGCCTGTGTAACTTAGTCACGGGGTTGTTCCTTGAATTGAAACCTATCGGTTCAGCTATCCCCGGTCAACCACTTTCAATTACAACGCGAACTTGCAATCCCAACCGGCGTGTAGTAGACTAACAAGGAAAGTCGATTAAGAGAGGTACGTTGGAGTAGAGCGGGAAAGACGTGGCGAAATCACCCAAACAAAGCGCGGCCTTATTGTCGATCGGATCAAACTCTGTTTTGATCTTGTTCAAAGTCGTCGTCGGAAGTCTCTCCGGATCAGTTTCGATTATTTCCGAGGCCATCCACTCGGCCAATGATCTCCTCGCCGCGTTGGTCGCCTGGTGGTCGGTGCGCATTGCCGATCGCCCGCCCGATTCAGACCATCCGTACGGCCACGGCAAGATCGAGTCGATCTCCGGTGCCTTCGAGGCGGGCCTCATCATTTTTGCCGCGGTCTGGATCATCTATGAGGCACTCAAACGGCTGGTCAATCCATCCGGCGTAGATCATCTGTGGCTTGGGATCTTGGTGATGCTTACCTCGGCGGCACTCAATGTCATTGTCTCGCGCCGGCTGTATGCGGTCGCCGAAAAAGAAGATTCGCTCGCGCTAAAAGCCGACGCCGCCCACTTGTCCGCCGATGTTTACACGTCGGTAGGTGTCGCTATCGGACTAATTCTGGTCTGGATCACCGGATGGCACTGGATTGACCCGGTCGCGGCTATTGCCGTCGCGCTCTTCATAGTAAAAATCGGGTGGAATCTGATCCGCGGCTCGGCCTCGCACCTGATGGACGCCAGCTTGCCTGAAGCCGATTTGCGTCAGATCAGGGCTATACTCGACGAAGAAAAGCGGATTCTCAACTGGCATGACTTGCGCACGCGAAAAGCGGGGAGTTATCGCCACATTGACGTTCATATCTCGATTGCCGAAACGATGACGTTTGTCGACGCCCATACTATAGCTGATGATCTGGAGCAGGAACTCGAGCGAAAGTTAAGTCCGGCACATGTGGTCATTCATATCGACCCGGCCGGTCCCGACGGCAAGCCGATCAGGTAATACTCACCGATGATTCATCCGGATCGGATGTCACTGTCCGTACCACCCGGCTTCGGTACCCCTCTTTGGAATTCAATTCAATGAAATTGGCGATACAAATATCCCAGTCGACAAACCGCATCAAGTTTGGAACCTCGCGGGCCACGACCGCCGATTTTCGCAAACTGGCGATTTCTTTTTTCAGATCAACGGCCGCCATCCACGGCGGCAAGGTCGTGTCTCGGGCGATTGTAGCGACGATATACTGATCGACATACCGCGCCTGTGCGTACAACTCGGCCGATGATACAACTTTTATTGTCCGCTCAATCTGTCGCAAAAGGGGAAGTCGGTAATCCAGTGAGACTTTGAAATCGATCTGATAAGATCCGTCTGGTTGCTCGAAGATATTTTCTTCCCGTGTAAAGCGGAAGGCACTGCGAAGCATATCAACAGCCGCGAATCGCCCGGCCGCGGCCAAATGGGCACGCCCCCGATTACGCGAAAACTCAAGCCGGACTGTGCCGGATGTAAACTTGTAGATCATGGCAGTATTTTCCTAGT
>JBGAWZ010000346.1:0-3053 GCA_044227335.1 Candidatus Zixiibacteriota bacterium
AGCGCTACCCGCGGCGGCTCGCAGGATAACCTGGGTAGCGGTCGAAGCGACAAGAATTACGGTTGGTCACTCGGAGTGTCACTCCACAAATTTCTGCCGAAGTCCTGGAATGTGACACTGCCGTTCAGTGTCAACGGCTCGCACTCGGAAAACCTCCCGCTGTTGGCAACCAATTCCGATATCGTTCTGCCCGACAATGCCCGGTATGCCGAACGCACAACCTCCGACCGGATGGGCTTTAGCATCTCCGAGGATTTCTCGCGCAAGACGCGAAACCCCTTGTTCACGATTTTGCTCAACCGTCAGGAATTCTCTTTCAATTACGGTCGCTCAACCGGGCACACACCCGGCGTGCCTTATAGCTATTCAGAACAATACAATGTTCGTGGTAGCTATGATCTTGGCTATGCAGGATTCCCGACTCTCCCGAACTTTGCGTGGACCAGGCCGATCCCATATCTGAAAAAACTGTCTACCTCCAAATTTTCGTTCTACCCCGGCAGTTGGCGGATCACGGGAAACTACAATCGCAACCTGTCAATCAGCGAAGACAACAAGGCAAATCGAACGTCCAATTTTTCCCGGACGCTCGATGCCAACATGAATGTCGATTACAAGATATTCCCGGCCATCACGCTGAGTTACACTTACAACACCCGGCGTGATTTATCTGATACCGCCGATGTCAATCTCAGTCTGAAACGGTTCCATCCGGGTCTTGAGACATCGTATGGAACCTCGTTCCGCACCGGCTGGAGTCCGGCGCTCTTCAGTTTTGTCTCCACCAGTTTCAGCTACGGAGCAACCTACGGCGACACTTGGGATCGGCAATCACGCTCACGGCGCGGGAATATGTCGAACAACTGGTCTTTGAGCGGGCAATTCTCTCATCAGGGACTCCTGGGAGGAGCGGCGGCACGAACCGGCGGCCCGATAGTCGGTACGACCAAGAACAAGCAAGCCGCGCCGGCCAAAAAAGGTAGGCCGTTCTATGAGCCGCCGCGAGCGCTCCTCCGAAAGCTGACCAGTTGGATTAATCCGATTTCGTACCGCTACGGAGAGAACTTCGCCAATTCAACACCGGGGATGACGGAGCGCCCTGGTTTCGCCTATCAGCTGGGCTTGCATCGGTCGGCCAATGTGCCGGTCACCAGCCAATCTTCGAGCCAACCGCTTTCAAGCGAAAGTAAGCAATGGGAACTTGGCTCCGGATTTGTATTCCTTGGCGGAATCGGTCTTGATATCAAGCTCCGGAAAGATATCTCGCGCGATCTGGTCAAAGTCGGCGACCGCACCGAGAGAATTTCAAAGGGCTGGCCGGAAGTGGCAATTCGCATTCAGCCGTTCAAGACTCTTCCGCTTTTCAAGGGTGTGGTAAACAAGTTTATCAAAGTGTTCACGCCCAGAACCTCTTATAGCCGACAGGTCAGGGAAGAGCGCAACCTAACCCGCGGATTTACAACTTCAACGGCGACCACGATCAACCGTAATCCGCTGTTGGTGATCAATTTCAAACTGTTCCGGGCGATGTCCATGACCGGGTCATACGCCACAACCTCTTCAGAATCCAAGACCTACTCGTCGGTTGATGGTCGCAACCTCTCAATTTCGCGAGCGAGAACAAAGACCATTCTCATCACCAGCCAATATTCGTTCTCGGCCCCCGGTGGTATCGGGATTCCCATTTTCGGAAAGCTGAAGTTCAAATCGCAGGTTTCGCTGACTACCGATATCCGCTTTAACTCGTCATATAGCGAAGCCGGTTCAGAGGGTCAGCCGATCGCCAAGGGGAAAGATGCCACTGATTTCTCTGTCGCGCCGACAATCGGCTACACGTTCAGCCAACAGATCAAAGGCGGCCTCACTGCACGCTGGCAGGATTCGCGCGACCAGTCCAATACTAAGAGCCATACCCGCGAACTGCGCATGTGGGTCGAAATTCGCTTCTAGTCGATTAGGGTTGACTTGGGCTGGCTTCTGGCGGAAATTGTCGCTGTGAAATCAGTTCTACGTCCGTTTTTGATGATTGTCGCGTTGGCGCTGAGCAGTTGCGGGCGCGCCACAGTCACACCTCCTTCATTCGACGGCCCCCGGGCCTTTGGACTCCTCAAAGCACAGGTAGATTTGGGTCCCCGCGTGCCCGGTTCACCTGCCTCGGTCGCCGCTCGATCCCTTTACCGCTCACACTTTGAAGCGGCCGGACTACAGGTCGATTCTCAGAAGGTTAGCTTCGTCGATCCGTATAGCGGCGACACAATTCCACTAGTCAATCTGATCGCCCGAATGAACCCGAATGCGGAAGATCGAATCATTATCGCCGCCCATTATGATTGCCGTCCCCGCGGCGAGCGTGCCCATGACACCACCAAACGATCTCTGCCGATCGACGGCGCCAACGATGGCGCGTCGGGCGTGGCTGTCCTGCTGGAAATGGCCAATCTGTTCAAAGCACAGGCGCCGAGCGCCGGAGTTGATCTTTTACTCCTCGACGGCGAAGATTGGGGGATGTCCGGCGATTTGGACTACTATTCGCTCGGTTCCAAGGCGTTTGTACGATCATCGCTTGTCAAAAAATACCGATTTGGGATTGTGCTGGATATGATCGGTGACAAAGATCAGCAGATCTACCGCGAAGGATACTCCGAGCAATTCGCCAAACACATCAATGACCTGGTCTGGTCGGTCGCCGCTCAGCTACGAGTTGCGACTTTCAAAGACAGCGTGAATCATAAAGTCATCGACGATCACCTGCCGCTCAATGTGATTGGAATTCCCTCGGTCAATCTGATTGACTTTGATTATTCCTACTGGCATACGGAACTGGATACGCCTGATAAGTGCTCGGCTGAGGCCCTCGCCAATGTCGGCAAGGTCGTTGCACACATCGCCTACAATCAAAAACTATGGCCGAAAAAATAATCAGCACACCGCGCGATCTGCCGGCAGTCGAAGAACTCCTTCAGGCAAAGGAAATTGCCCAGCGCGCCGCCAATCTTCCGCGACCGTATTGCGTCCTCTGCATCCGCGAGGAGCTGGATTCTATCCGAACACAC
>JBGAWZ010000347.1:0-5838 GCA_044227335.1 Candidatus Zixiibacteriota bacterium
GTATTTTGGCTGGCGGACCGGGAATGGTCGGTCGTTTTAACTGTCTCCCCGGCTTGTTGCGCGGATATTAGCCAGAGCAAGGAGAGCCCATGAAGAAATCCCTCACCCTGGCAGGCGCGACCTGCCTGGTCTTTCTGACAGTCTTAAGTTGCGGTACCTCAACGCCAACCTATCGACTCCAGTACAAATATTCCCCCGGCTCGGTATTTAGTTATCAGCAGGTATCCAAGGGAACGATTATTTCCAAAGAGCACGACTCGATAGCAACAAACCGTGAGAACACGGTCACATCGACGATCGTGTACACGGTTCGTCGGGTGGTCGATGATACCACATGGGAAATCCAGCAAAAGATGGAATCGAGTTACCATTCGCTAAATCTCCTGGATTCGACGGAAACTGACACCACGCAGACCTCGCCCGATATGACGATCTATATCGCACCTAGCGTCCGGATTGTCGCTTTGTAATATGAGACCGTCAAAAATGGCGCTGACAACATTGCCTCTAAGAAAGAATATTTCAGGCAGGGAACACCGGTCTTTCCGGACGCGGCCGTTCCGGTCGGGTATACCTGGACACAGTCGTATGAAGTCACGGTGAATGGCGCGCCATTGCGGGTTTCGACCGATTATACGATCAAAGGGGTTGAGGAAAAACAGGGGTACAAGTGTGTGGCGCTGGGATATTCCGGAAGGATGGTGATCCCTTTTGATGCGATGCCTGAGGACAGCGCGAAACGTCACGGGGTAGACAGATTGTCCAACGAAGGGACAATGTACCACGCGGTCAAGGATGGTATTACTGTTGCGCAGACCGAGCGATGGGTTCTGGAAGGTGACCGTGAGAAAATCAAGAATGGCGCAGAGATGTCGTATACAGTCCACGCCGACTACCAAGTAACGTACGACTTGAAGGGGATCGCGAAACAATAATCTGGCTCCTGCCAAAGGTAGACAGGAATCATTTCTCGCTCAAAATGTGTGGTGTCAGGTGCCCCCGCCTGACACCTTTTTTCATTTTGATAAAACTCGTACATTACTAAGATGAATCCCAAACGAGCGATCATTGTCGTTCTCGACGCCTGTGGAGTGGGTGAACTACCCGACGCGTCGCAGTACGGCGACCGGGGATCATCGACTATCCCTCATGTCGCAAAGGCAGTCGGCGGACTCGACTTGCCCAATTGTCAGAAACTGGGGCTGGGGAATATTGTCGAGATTGAGGGAGTCGCGCGGTGCGAGCGGCCGACAGCGGCGTACGGGAAGATGGCGGAGAAATCACCGGGAAAAGACTCAACAACGGGTCATTGGGAAATTGCCGGGGTCGAATTGGATGCCCCCTTCCCCGTTTTCCCGAACGGCTTTCCGCCTGATCTGGTTAGACAATTCGAAACAAGAGCCGGCGTTAAGACAATTGGAAATATGGCGGCCAGTGGAACAGAAATTATTGATAGATTGGGGGCAGAGCACATCAGGAGCGGCGCACTAATATTGTATACTTCGGCCGATTCGGTTTTTCAGATAGCGGCGCACGAGAATCTGTATCCTATCGAACAACAATATGAGATATGCGGGATGGCCCGTGAGTTGTGTCGTGGACCATACGATGTCGGCAGAGTGATAGCCCGGCCGTTTGTGGGTGAGCCGGGTGCGTTTACTCGAACGTCGCGGCGGAAAGATTTCTCGCGCCTCCCTCCCCGTCCGACGCTGTTGGATGAATTGGTCAAGCAGGGCCACCGGGTCTTATCTATCGGCAAGATCTATGACCTTTTTGCAGGACAGGGAATCTCGAAGGCAATAAAAACAGCTAACAACGGCGAAGTGATGGAGCAATTGATTGCGGCAGTCGAATCGGATCGCGAGCACGCCTTGATATTCGCCAATCTGGTTGATTTTGATCAATTGTGGGGCCACCGCAATGATGAGCGGAACTTTGCAAGATCGCTTGAAGAGTTTGATCGCCTACTTGCAACTCTGATAGACAATCTGCGCCCGAATGATCTATTAATCATCACTGCCGATCATGGGTGTGATCCGACGGTCAAGACCTCGACAGACCATTCGCGGGAATATGTGCCGCTCATGGCGTACGGGGCCGGTGTCAAGGGTGGAGTTAATCTCGGAACGCGGGAGACGTTTGCAGATGTGGCGTCGACACTCGCGGAGTATTTCGGTTTGGAAGTGAAGTTTCCGGGGAAGTCATTTTGGAGCGAGCTGAGCTGAAGGGGAGTTCATAGAGAGACCCTTCGACAAGCTCAGGGTGACTGGCTATTGACTTCGTAGAACCCGAGTACAAGTCAGGCTGAGCTTGTCGAAGCCGTTGTACGAAGGTTGGGCCATTTTCGGACTCGCTGTGCACATGACTTTTCTCAATCGTAGCGCACCGCGCCGCGGTGAGGGAAAGTGCCCAACCTAATGGTTGGGTTACCAAGGCAAGAACAGAAACCCTTCGACAAGCTCAGGGTGAAGTCATAGATGGGATTTATGCAAAGTGAATTGCTCTCGACACTTCCGAAGATAATCGACCACACTCTTCTCAAGCCCGAGGCAACCAAACGGGAAATTGTGGCGCTATGTCAGGAAGCGATGGAATTTCAATTTGGTGCGGTCTGTGTTTATCCGTGCGATGTTGCCTTGGCGGCAGGGAGTCTTCGCGGAACGAAAGTCGGAATAGTGTCGGTTGTGTCGTTTCCGATGGGAAAGTGCCGGACCGAGACAAAAGTGATCGAGGCGTTGTCGGCTGTCGACGACGGCGCTACTGAAATTGATATGGTCGCCAACAGGGGACTTCTCTTTGACAATCGATTGCCTGAATATGAGGCGGATATTCGAAAAGTGCGAAGGAATCTGCCACCGGAGGTAATCTTGAAAGTGATTATCGAGGTTGGTGCGCTCACGCCCTCGCAGATTGAACAGGCTGTGGAATTGTCAGTGAATGCAGGGGCGGAGTTTGTCAAAAGCTCAACCGGATTTTTCGGCGGTTGTACCGTGGAGCAAATTGAGACTCTCGTGCGATTGGCCGGCGGAAAAATCAAAGTGAAGGCCTCAGGCCGGAGTGAGTATTTTCAGAGAATTGCAGTCGGCCAAATAGTGTTATATTACCCCGCTGTGGAAACCAAACCTCAATCGACCAAGCGGCCGTTTATCGGGATGCATTTTAAGTGCTGTAATGTGTATGCCCGCATTTATCTGAATGCCGGCGGGAGCGCCTTTGTCGGCTGGTGCCCCAAGTGTGCAACCAAATCGGAAGTAAAAGTCTCCCCTGCTGGATCTAACACCAAGTTTTTCACGGCCGAGTAAACACGAAACGATGTCTTTACTAAAATCAAAAGTTGTGGTTGTCCCGATGGGGGAAGTCGATTTCATGCTGGTCAACAAGCTGGCGGGAAACATCGGGCCGGTCTTCAATCGCTCGATCGATATTCTGAAGGGGATGAAACTCCCCTCTGAAGCATACAACGTCGTGCGCAATCAATACTACGCCCAGGTGGTGCTCTCGAAAATCGAACGGACCAAGGCCAATTCCCGCGAGAAAGTGATTGCCATCTGCGAAGAAGACCTGTATCTCCCGGACGAGGTGTATGTGATGGGATGTTGTGATGTGCTTTCGGGAACGGCGATTGTGTCTCTCTACCATATTCGGCAGGAGTTTTATGGACTGCCCGAAGACGAGGGCAAGATCTATCCCCGTCTATACAAAGAAGTGATTCACCAATTGGCGCATTTGTTTGAACTGGGTGAATGCCGCAATCCGAAGTGTGTGAACTATTTCAGTCAGATGATGCTCGACATTGATTCCAAATCCGATAAATTCTGCGATATTTGCCGCCGTCAATTGACCAGCGCCAGCTGAGCCTACCGCGCCATGACGCTTGAACAGATTCTCGATTTTCTCAAGACTGATCCGGCCATAGCGCCGTGCATTGCCCACTGGCGTACACTTCCGGCGCGTGAACCAAAGTACGCCGATTTCCCTACCAATCTCGATAAACGACTGACTGCCACTCTGGCCAATCGTGGAATAACCAAGCTGTACACGCACCAGGCCGAGGCGGTGACCAAGGTGATGGCGGGTGACGATGTCGTAGTGGTGACCCCGACGGCGTCCGGCAAGACTCTCTGCTACAACTTGCCGGTGTTGAATGCAATTCTCAAGGACCCGAATGCGCGGGCATTGTACCTCTTCCCCACCAAAGCGCTGTCGCAGGATCAGCTGGCCGAATTGTACGAATTTATTCAAAAGCTCGACGTCGATATCAAGACGTACACGTTTGACGGCGACACGCCGCAAACCGCGCGGCGAGCGATTCGCTCGGCCGGGCATATTGTGGTGACCAATCCGGATATGCTCCATGCCGGCATACTGCCGCACCACACGAAGTGGATCAAGCTCTTTGAAAACCTGAAGTATGTGGTGATCGACGAAACCCACACGTATCGTGGCGTTTTCGGATCGCACCTTGCAAATGTTATTAAGCGCTTGAAACGAATCTGCGCGTTCTACGGCTCAAATCCGCAATTCATCTGCTGTTCGGCGACGATTGCAAATCCGGGGGAATTGGCTGGGAGAATTGTCGGACGGAAGGTAACCACAATTGAAAACAACGGTGCGCCCTCCGGGGAGCGGCACTTTGTCCTGTACAATCCACCGGTGGTCAATAAGCAACTGGGTATTCGCAAGTCATCACTGAATGAAGCGGCGCACCTTGCGGCACTTTTCTTGCGCGAGAAGGTGCAGACGATTGTCTTTGCGCACTATCGATTGTATGTCGAGGTATTGCTGACCTATCTGCAACGCGAGCTGAAAGGCGATTTTGGGCAAGGGATCAATATCGCCGGTTATCGGGGCGGGTACCTACCTAATGAACGGCGACGGATCGAGCAGGGATTGCGCAGTGGCTCAGTGACGGGTGTTGTCTCGACCAATGCGCTGGAACTTGGCATTGATGTCGGTTCGCTCGATGTTTCGATAATCGTTGGTTTCCCCGGCACTATAGCCTCGCTTTGGCAACAGGCAGGGAGGGCGGGTCGGAGATCGGGGATGTCACTGACTATTCTGGTCGCCAATTCGACCGCGATCAATCAGTTCCTGTGCGCCGAGCCGAAGTACATATTTGAACGGTCACCCGAGTCGGGTGTCATCGATCCAGATAATCTCATTATAAAGACATCGCATTTGAAGTGCGCGGCTTTTGAATTGCCGTTTGATATGGAAGAATACCGCGCGGACCAGAATGCCGGAAAGATTCTGGACTATTTGACCCAACAGAATGTGGTCCGCAAGGCGAACGACCGGTACCACTGGTCCTCGGAGATTTATCCGGCACAGGAGGTGTCGCTCCGGTCGGCCTCGCCCGATAATTTTGTGATATTGAACGAATCGAACAATTCTGAGGTAATTGGCGAGGTCGATTGGTTTTCTGCACCGGTCTTTTTGCATCCTGAGGCAATTTACCTGCACGGTGCGCGTCAGTTTCAGGTGACGACGCTGGATTGGGGCGGTAAGAAGGCGTATGTGAAGGAAGTCGAGGTCGACTATTACACCGACGCCGAGACCAAGTCGGATTTGAAAGTGCTGGCGGTGCACGATGAGACGAGCGCTATGGACGATGCCAAATTGCATGTGGGCGAAGTCTCAGTCACGTCAGTGACGGTCCTCTTCAAAAAGATCAAGTTCCAGACGCACGAAAATATCGGCTCGGGGGAACTCAAACTGCCGGAACTGGAAATGCACACCGAGGCGTTTTGGTATTCATTCCCCGGTGATATTCCTTTCAAACTGGGCATCAGCAGCGCCGATTTCGGCGGAGCATTGCGGGCGCTGGCTAATATCATG
>JBGAWZ010000011.1:0-13922 GCA_044227335.1 Candidatus Zixiibacteriota bacterium
GTCGGGCGGTGTGGCGCATGTAATTGTCACAGATAGCGAAGGTCAATCGTCGCGCCTATCAGAATTGATCCGGGAAAAGATCGGCGAGGACTCGGGGCTGGAAATCGAAGTCGCCAATCTCTCCGGCGGTTTTGTCTTTCCCGTGGCGAAAGCGGCGATTCTAACCGATCACGAGATTTTCAGCAGGTATCACCGTCGGGTTCGCAAGAAGAGATTCCGCGAGGGTGTGGCAGTTTCTGATTACGCCGCTCTGGGGTACGGCGACTTTGTCGTTCACACCGATCACGGTATCGCAAGATATCTCGGTCTGAAAACGATTGTCGTGGATCATCGTAGTCGCGACTGCCTGCTCTTGCAGTATGCGGAGAATGACCGGCTGTACGTTCCGATCGAGGAATTCAACCGGGTTGGCAAGTATTCTGGAAAGGAGTCGGCCCCGGAACTAACCCGGCTGGGCGGACCGCAGTGGGATCGGCTTCGCGAGAAAACGGAAAAAGCGATTGCCGATATGGCCGAAGAGTTACTGGTCCTGTATGCCCAGCGTAAGACACAAAGAGGTGAATCGTATGGCGAGGACTCGGTCTTCATGAAACAGCTTGAAGCGTCGTTTCCCTACGACGAAACCGCCGATCAGGAAAAGGCGATCAACGATGTCAAGCGCGACCTGCAGTCGACTCGTCCGATGGATCGACTTATTTGCGGCGATGTCGGCTACGGCAAAACGGAAGTCGCGGTGCGCGGGGCGTTCAAAGTGGTCGACTCCGGCAAGCAGGTCGCGGTGCTCGTGCCGACCACCATTCTGGCTCAACAGCATTTTGCTACGTTCACCGAGAGAATGCGCGATTTTCCCGTGAAAGTAGCGGTTATGTCGCGTTTCCGCACCAAAGTCGAGCAGGAGGAAACCGCCGCCGCGCTGAAAGCGGGCAGAGTCGATATTGTCATAGGCACACACAGATTGCTCTCGCAAGACATTGTGTTTAAGGATTTGGGATTACTGGTGATCGATGAGGAACATCGATTTGGAGTCAAACACAAAGAGCGATTGCGGCAATTGAAGGCAAGTGTCGACACACTGGTGATGACAGCAACTCCGATTCCGCGGACTCTTCAGATGTCGCTGGTCGGGGTGCGGGATATGAGTTTGATCACTACCTCGCCCAAGGATCGCCTGCCGATTATCACGGAGATAGTCGAATTCGATCCGGCCGTGATCGCGACCGCAATACTTCGAGAGGTTGATCGCGGGGGACAAGTCTTCTTCGTGCATAACCGGGTGCAGACTATCGAAGCGATGCACAAATACCTGACAAAGATCGTGCCGCAAGTCGAAGTCGGCGTGGCACACGGTCAGATGCATGAGCGGACGCTTGAGGGAGTCATGCTCGCTTTCTTGGCACGACGGTTCAATGTGCTTTTGTGCACCAGTATTATCGAATCGGGGCTGGATATACCATCGGCGAACACGATCATTATCAATAGAGCCGACCGATTTGGTCTGGCGCAATTATATCAACTGCGGGGGAGAGTGGGACGAAGCGCACGGAGAGCGTATGCGTATTTGTTAACACCGACTTCACGCGTACTTTCGGCTGACGCCCTCAAGCGGCTCCGGGCGCTGGAAGCGCACTCCGATCTTGGTTCTGGATTTGCACTTGCAATGCGTGATCTGGAAATTCGGGGAGCCGGTACAATACTCGGCGCCAAACAATCAGGGTTCATTGAAGATATTGGTTTCGACCTGTACAACCGAATGCTCGAAGAGGCAATTGCCAAGCTCAAGGGCGAGGAAATTCAGCGCTTGCCGGACACGAAGCTCGAAATCGATCTGGAGACGCACTTGTCCGAACAATATGTTAACGACAATCAGCACAAAGTCGATATCTACCGACGGCTCGCCGACGCCCGCACGCTTGATGAAGTTGAAAAAATCCGGGACGAGGTCACCGATCGATTCGGCCGCCCGCCGCAGTCGGCCGTGAATTTATTCGATGCCACGGCGGTGAAAATCGCCGCCGCGATTCTTCGCCTGGAGAAACTGACTCTGCGAAACGGAAGGGCTACTCTCTATTTCCCCCCGGATCGAAAGCTGACGCGGGTCGAGGTCGAGTCGTTGCGCAGTGGGACCGAGGCGCCGATGGAGTTTTTGCTCCAAGGACACCCGCGAATTGTCATAGAATTGTCACGAATTGCCGAGAGCGACCGTCTTGGGCATCTGCGCGGTGTGCTAAGTAAAGTCTGAGGCCAATTTCCGGCAAAAATACTTGCCATCGTCCGGTGTGGGAATATATTCGGACCACTTCAGTATAATATGCAACTCAAAGTTGGAGGTCCGATGCGGTATCGACACATATTGGCGATCAGTTGCGTAATTTCAAGCAGTCTGATTGCTACTGCGGCGGCTGATTCCGCCAAACCGGCCGATTCCGCCAAACCGGCCGACAGTTCCACTGCCACGATCTTCGCCGGCGAAAAGCACCTGACCAATGTCCGCCAGCTGACGTTTGGCGGCCAGAACGCTGAAGCATATTTCAATCACGACGCCTCGCAGATTATTTTTCAGTCGAGCCGCGACGGTCACGATTGCGACGCCATTTACATGATGAACTCCGACGGCTCCAATGTGCATCTGGTTTCCAGCGGAAAGGGAGCGACTACTTGCTCATTTATCCAGCCCGACGGTAAGGCGATCATTTACGCCTCGACATATTTGGGCGGCGAGTCCTGTCCGCCCAAACCGGATATGTCGCGCGGATATGTCTGGCCGCTCTACAAGACGTACGATATTTTCAAAGCAAATATCGACGGGAGTGATCCGGTTCGCTTGACCACAACTGACGGGTACGATGCCGAGGCGGTCTACTCGTTCGATGGCAAGAAGATCCTTTTCACGTCGGTTCGGTCGGGGGATCTGGAGTTGTATATGATGGACCCCGACGGTGGCAATGTCGAGCAGATCACCAATATGCCCGGCTACGACGGCGGCGCCTGGTTTTCGTGGGACGGTCAGTGGATTTGCTGGCGGGCTTCGCGACCGACCGATACGGCGCTGGCGGAGTATCAGGCACTTCTTAAGGAAGGACTGATCCGGCCGTCGAAACTGGAAATCACCGTGATGAATCTGGCCGACCGGAAACCGATCCAATTAACCGGCAATGGCGCGGCCAACTTTGCTCCGTTTTTCCACCCCGACGGCAAGCGGGTAATTTTTTCGTCGAATGTCAACGATCCCAAGAAGAGAAACTTTGACATTTATATGGTCGACGTTGCTACCAAGAGTATCGAGCAGATAACGTTTAACGAAACGTTCGACGGTTTTCCGATGTTTTCCCCGGACGGCAAGAAACTGGTCTTCGCGTCGAATCGAAACGGCAAAATCCCGCACGAAACGAATATCTTTATTGCCGATTGGGTCGAGTAGCGACAACTTCTACAGGATATCGAATCTCATGTGAAAGCCGAGCACGTCGTGTTCGGCTTTTTATATGCCGCCATTATAGGTAACAACGATTGTCCCAAGTTCTCCCACTACTACACCGTAGCCGTCGGATGTAAACTCGCAATTGAACAGCGTCCGGGTGGTGCCGGAGTTTTGCCGCCACCACGATTGAGTGGCTGGTTGATATCTTATGACGGTTCCGTCATCCCCGACCGCCCAGCCGGTGTTGGCGTCGACAAAGGAAATGTCGTTCAGACTTGTGGTCTCGCCCGACGATTTCGGCTCCCAATTCGCCCCGCCGTCTGATGTGTAGAGCATGATGCCGTTAGTTCCAACAATCCAACCATGGAGCGGATCAATCATGTCGATGGCCCACAGAGCGTCCGATACTCCGGAGACATTCTGGGGGTTCCAGGTTGAGCCGTCCGTAGTATGTAGAATCGTTCCGTTGTTGCCCACTACCCAAGCGAGCGTTGACGAAAGCGCCTCGACGTCGGCCAAAGAGAAATTGACTGGTACCGTTTGCTTAATCCACGTATTGCCGGAATCGGTCGAGTGCGCAAGAAGTCCCTTGGGGCCGACCACCCAGCCGTTGGCGCGGTCGAAAAATTTGACTCGCCAAAATGCAACGGTATCGGGAGTCCCGAATCCTACTTTGACGCGATTCCATGTCGAACCGCCGTCTATCGTACGCAGAAGCAGACCACTGTCCCGCGTACGGCCTACCGCCCAACCATAGTCTGCATCGACAAAATCCACGCCGCCTAATTCGGCGAAATCTACAAATGTTCGGGGATCCCAGGTGACGCCGCCGTCGGTTGTTTTGAGTATTACTCCGGAATGCGCGGCAGTATTGCCGATGAAGCCGGCGGCAACCGCAGTGGTATCGTCGATAATATGAACGCCTCGCAAATCGTACGAGATCGATACGCTATTGAGCGCCCAGGCGCGTGAAGTGAGGCTGACCGGAATCAAAGTTATAGGAGTAACGGCGCTGGCGGTCGTAATGACAATGGTGTCGCGAAACGTTCCTGAAAGAAGCCCACTATTGTCAATTCCTACCTGTATTGCTCCAGGTGTGTTGCCCGCTGGATTCGTCAATGTGAGCCACGAGTGATTCTTTGTCGCAGTATATGAAATCCCGTCGGCGCCGGTGCTCGTTACATTAAGGGTCTGCAGCGTGGGGGCGGGGCCGTCGACTAATGTAGTAAACTGCAAAAGCGGCGGGGAGACGCTGATATCCGCCTGCACAGTCGCGGTCACAAAGATCAACTGCGGCGAATTTGATGCGTTGTCGGAAGTGATTGAAATTGTGTCATAATAGACACCGGCTGTAAATCCGGATACATAGGCATAGACAAAAAGCGTGTCGCCAATAACACCGGGCACTCGTACCAGATCAAGCCAGCTCCGCAGATGACTCTGGGTGAAATGCAGAGTGTCGACCCCGGCGTTGGTCACAAGAACCATCTGGCGCGCGGGGTTGCCGCCACCGGCCGCGGCATTGAAACTCAGATTCTGCGCCGACAGCGCGATAATCGGTTTGCTGGGGGGAGACACCGACGTGCTGTTACAGGAAATCAATCCTACAATATATAAAACGAGCGCCGGCGCCAGCAAACAGCGCTGCCAAGTGAGCAATTTTCGCAACATCCTCTTCCTTTCGTCTTCACAAGATACGACGAACAGCCTCCTAATGTTTAATCCGCGGCTTTGGAGATCAAGCAGTATCTGCGCCGGAACCTGAGCAATAACTGACCACAACGGCGGAAATGACTTTCGGCGGGTGCCAATCGGTTGCAATGTTGCAATCGCCTGTCACCATCTGTGGTTTGACTTGGGCCGTGCGGGGACTCCGGAACGGTCTTTAAGTCGAAGTCTGGTAGGTAGTTATAAAAGCCCGTGTGGCTCGGGGCTGAGGTCATTCGTGACGGCATACCCTATGCTCTAACCGACTCTGCATGAATGTCCTGACGCAAGGAGTGAGACACGATGCTTGACGGGAAATTTCAACGCGGATTCTCGACGGAGCGACTGGCCTCGACCGTAGAACCAAAGGTCCGGCGCGACGAACGGGGATACTACATCATGTCACTGTCAGAAAACACCAAAGTCTACTTTGAAGACTACTACGCCTTTTTGCGAAGGACATATGATCGGGCCGAGAACGAACGGAATGTCATCCGCCGCAAATTGTTGGAAACGCCCCGCTCGATGTCGGAGTCAATCGCCTTCTACCGGGCTAAACTGGTGATTATCGATCTTCTCCAACGGTCTATTCGCCGTTTCTATACCGACGGCTCCAATTTGGGTGTAGTTATGACACCGTGGTGTTTCGGGACAGTTGTGCTTGAAAAAGTCGAAGTTTACCGCGATCAGATCAGCCGGGGCGAAGTCCACGACCCCAATATTATCGAGTTCCCCTATTATGTAGTGAAATACATTGAAGAGATTTACAAGAAATCACTCTTGGAAATGTTCGACTTCCCTGACCAGGCATTTCAAATGCGCTGGCAATACTCTGAACTTCTTAAACGGTACTCGGCCGTGCTTTCCGATATCACCGTTCGGTTGCAATCAGTACTGACCTCGGTGAAAAATCTCGGAACCAAGTAGTCCTCACTCCCTCTCCCGCGACACAAAAGGCGCCCTGTCTCCCAGGGCGCCTTCATTTAGGGCTCTCAATCCCCTCGCCAAATCTGCCGATAATAAACTGAAACCGGGCAATCCCAGAAAACTAACCTGGGATCGGCCGGCCAAAGACGTATGTCAATATCACCAGTCAGAACGCGAACTGATCAGAAGTTCGTGCCGATCTATCTGGACTCGATCCGGATCGATTCGGTGCTCAACTTCGATCTGTATCTGCATGTCAATAGTCAGCTGGTGCTCTATCGGTCGGCCAATCTGGCATTCACCGACCGTACCCGCCAAAAACTACTGGAAAACCGGGTCGATCGCCTTTGGGTCGCGCAGGAAGACCGCCATCACTACCAGCGATATATCGAGCAAAACCTGCCGAAGATTCTGACCGATCCAAATGTGCAGGAGATCAAGAAGGCGGGTATTCTGTACGAGACTTCGACCAATCTGGTCAAGGACGTGCTTTCCAACCCAACCTATGGCGAGAATATTACCCGCTCGAAAGAGCTGGTGACAAGCACGGTCGACTATATTTTGAAAGGGCGCGACGCCTTTTTGAGCCTCCTAAAAATCACATCATTTGACTACTACACGTACACGCATTCGGTCAACGTCTGCACATTTGCGATTGCGCTGGCCCAGCAGATGGGGTACAAAGACGAACAGTTCCTGCATGAACTGGGGACCGGTGCGCTCCTGCACGATGTCGGCAAATCGAGAATATCTGAGCGCATACTGAATAAGCGTTCTGCCCTCACGCCGATCGAATTCGACATCATGAAGAAGCACCCCAAATGGGGAGTAGAGATTCTCGAAGAAACAAATCAGATCAGCCAGCAATCGTACTACCCGGTGCTCCAGCATCACGAGCGGGGAGACCGGCGCGGGTATCCTTCCGGTTTGTCGCTTGATGAAATGCACATTTACTCCAAGATCATTGCGATCACTGATTCATTCGACGCCATGACTACCGAGCGAGTGTATCAGCGGGCGATGGAGACATTCCCTGCTCTGAAGATCATGTTCTCGCTTAAAGGGGCGTACGACGAAATTTTGCTCAAGGGTTTTGTGGATCTGATGGGGCCGACCGGTCTGACGGAATTGTAGCAGGGACGAAGCAGATCTTACCGTGTCGTCAGGCCTGTTGGCCTGACGATTTCTTGTTTTGAGCTGATGTCAGGGCAGGAGCCCTGACATCACATGACCCAACTGTCACCGCTACGGCATTGCTGTCGTATATCAATTTCCGTATATATCTTCAAAACCAGAACGCTTTTTGGAGACCAACATGCGTGAAGTGATCAAGACTGACCAGGCCCCCGCCGCTATCGGACCATATTCGCAGGCGATCAAAGTGCCGTGCGGAAAGATGATTTACTGCTCGGGGCAGATTCCACTCGATCCAAAGACGGGAAATATCGTCGGCACCACGGGCGCCGAGCAATGCCGCCAGGTGATGGAGAACATTAAGGGACTTTTAACTGCTTCGGGGTCGTATCTGGATCAGGTGGTCAAAACGACGATTTTCCTGACTGACATGGCCGAGTTTGCGTCGGTAAACGAAGTCTACGGTTCGTACTTTGAGGGCAACCCGCCGGCGCGATCGACGGTGCAGGTGAGCCGCTTGCCCAAAGATGTGCGGGTGGAAATCGAAGTGATCGCAATGCAGTAGATTGCTACGTGCCATCAGGCCTCCCGGCCTGACCGGTTGTTAGTTTGAAACAGATGTCAGGGCTGGAGCCCTGACATCACGATCATCCAAGTTTTCTCATCAGCGCAATCTGGCCGGCGTGGTAGATGTCGTGCTGGACAACGCCGTGTAATATCTGATATGGCGTCGCGCGCTGGTTCGGAAACGGTTTATCGAGTCGCCGATCAGACAGCCGTTCGGCTGTTTCGATAAGAAGCTTGTGGGATTTTTTTAGAGACAACAGCGTCTTTTTCCAAGCGGCGTCGCTCGTGTCCGTCACAGCAGGGAAGTTTTCTTCGTCGGTAGGAATATACCGCTCGCCCGAAATGCGCCGACGCGCCGCATCTTTCCAACAGATAATATGCAGGACAATTTCCCAACAGCTGTGACCCTGGCCGATTCGCCACCTTGCGGCCTGTTCGGCCGTGACACCTTTGAGTACTTCAAGCACCGAGGGGCCGTGCCAAGCGACACCTTTGAAACCGGCATTAATCTGTGCGACAATTCTATTGATTTCGCGCATGCGTAGTCTCCTTGCCCGACAGATATACGAAAGACGCGACCTTCGCGAAATCACAATTGTGCCCAAATCCCCTCACCTGTCACTTCGTGACATCCTCTCCCAGAGGGAGAGGAATTTGTCCTGACTTATTCTGTACGGGTGACAGGTTGTCCTTCTCCGTTAGGGAGAAAATGGCCCGTCCGTCGGCGGGCCTGATGAGGGGGTAGTAATGATGTCGAAACTTCTCGCTTCGCTCGACCCCGCCTGCGGCGGGGCAGGGGATTTCGACCTACACGAACCGCCGACGTAGGGCAGAAGCCCTGTGCTCCTGCCATCGTACGGATAATCTTCTGACAATAAAAGGCGGGAGCACGGGGCTCCCGCCCTACTATTTCACCGGCGCCGGTTTGTGGTCTTTGTCGACCGCTACCATGGTAAACATCCCGCCAATCGCCAGCTCGCGCGTTTCAGAAAACATCCGTTCCATGTAAACCTCGACTTTTACTTGAATGCTTGTCGTGCCGACCCGGACAACCTTGCCGATAAGTTCGACCAGCGTACCGGAGGGGATTGATTTAGTGAAATCGATCCGGTCAAGCGAGACCGTCACATATTCCTGTCGGCTGAAGCGGGTGGCAGTAATAAACGCGACCTCGTCCATCCACTGCAGGGCTGTCCCGCCGAAGAGTGTGTCGTAATGGTTGGTGGTGTGCGGGAAGACCGCTTTGACTACGCGGGTTTCCGAGGCGGCGATACGGTCGTTCAATGGTTGGGGCATACAGTTTCCTCTTTGACGCCAATAACTGATATCATACCGGATCGTTTACGATACTTCTGAATGGGAATATCTTACCCAACAGTCCACAGAAGTCCGGATGAAACCAGAAAAGTCCTTCAATGTACGATAAAGATCGCCCGAAAATATCCAAAATCAGGTTGACAAGCCCAAGCACCGGAATATATTGGCCCCGAAATAATTTGGCTGGAAGGGCCAACATGATCCCTTTTGCACCCTCGCCGGGCCGCAAACAAGGGCGCGAATACGCCCAAATCGGACTTCTGGCGATGGTCCCGGCGATACTCATAGCCGCACCGTTGGTCGGTTTTTTTGCCGGACGATGGGCGGACGGAAAATTCGGAACAGCTCCCTGGCTCATGATTGTTGGAATCGCGCTGGGATTCGCCGCCGCGGCAAGTGAAATTTGGAACTTAGTGCGCAAGTCGCAAGAGATCGAAAGACAGAACGAGAAGGACAAGGAACTCTAAGTGGGTCTTGAATTTATCTACCGCACACTGCGAACCACCGGGATCGTTCTGCTTATCATTTCTCCTTTCTTATTATACTATTTCGGCATCTGGACCGCTCTGGCGGTTTTTTCCGGCGGCGTATGGGGGATACTTAATCTCTGGTTCATCATGCATGTTGTGCGGGTATCGATCCGGCCAGGTGGCGCGGACAAACAAAAGATGGTCGGTCTGCTCCTTTACAAATTCCCCGTGCTGTACCTATCCGGATTTTTCCTTTTGAAAATAAATCAGTTCAACCCGGCACATCTGTTGATAGGTGCTGGGGCGGTGTTGGCGGTCATGGTCCTAAAAGCGGCTGGTCGCTTGATGCTCGGTCTTGACCTTACAACCGATCACAAGCAAACCGGCGCGCAGGGCGCGCAGGGGGTGCTGTAAGTGTTCGCCTGGCTCGGGACAATCATCGCGGTGCACGCTCCGTGGTTAACGCAAGTCATAGCAACCGCGACTGAGAGTGGGCATGCCGAGGAGTCCTCGCCCACAACTCTCCCCAGTTTGGCCAAGTTTGTCTACCACTGGCTCGGTCCGGAGTACTACTGGATTGAACATTGGGTCAATATCATATACGCCTTTCTGACCTCAATAATTCTCTGCACAGTCGCATATCTGGCCTATCGCAAGCGGGATATCAGGAACCCCGGCAAGCTCCAGAATTTCGTGGAGATGCTGGTCGAGGGAATGTACAATTTCCTCTACGGCATTTTAGGTCACGAAACGAAGAAATACGTACCGTTCCTGGGGACGCTCTTTTTCTACATTTTGATAAACAACCTATGGGGTGTGGTGCCGTTCGGTCACGCCCCGACCACCAGCATCAATATCACCGCGTCGCTGGCGATCATTGTGTTTTTGTATTCTCAGTACACCGGGCTACGACGACTCGGAATTGTCGGATACCTCGATCATCTGGCGGGCAATCCACGCGGCCCTATCATGTGGGCGCTCGTGCCGCTTATGCTCCCGATGCACCTCATTGGCGAGGTCGCCAAACCGTTCAGTCTTGCTCTTCGTCTTTTCGGCAACATCACTGGTGAAGATATTCTGGTGGGGGCGTCGGTGATGCTTGGTATCATGACGCTCTCTTTCATGCACTCGCCGGTCGGAATACCGTACAACGTGATCACTATTCCGCTGGGGCTTATGTTTTCCACTATTCAGGCGCTCGTGTTCACACTGCTGTCGACGATTTACATATTGATGATGCTACCGCATGAGGAGCATCACTGATGTTTGCAAACAACGAAATACATTTGAGATACTTGTAGGAGGATACGATGGATTATCAATCAATGTTGGCGTGGGCGCTCCCGATGGGAGTTGGTTTGGCCGCGGTCGGTTCCGGTCTTGGGCTGGGTCGTGCGGTTGGTTCGGCAATGGAAGCGATCGGTCGCCAGCCCGAAGCGGCCGGCAAGATTCAGACTGCCATGATCATCGGCGCCGCGCTTATTGAAGCGTTGACTATTTACGCGCTGGTGGTGTTTTTCATCATGTTCGGCAAGATCGGTGGCTGAGCAAACAATCACTGCAGTACCGCCGGTCTGTCGCACTGCGTAGTACCGGCATGGAGTAAGCATGAGTTTTGAGTGGCAACAATTAGTCACCCACGCTATCGGCTTTCTGATCACGCTGTGGATTTTGAAGAAATTCGCATGGGGTCCGTTACTTGGTCTGCTTGAAGAGCGGCGTAATACGATCACCGGCGAGTTCAAAAAGATCGACGATGAAAAGGCGTCGGTCGCCCGGCAGGCGGCGGCGTATGACGCGAAGATGAAAGAGATCGACGCGGAACGTCGCGCCAAGATCGTCGAGGCGGTCGAGGAAGGCAAGAAAGTCGCGGCCGATATCAAAGCCGCGGCCCAGGCCGAAGTCAAAGATCTGCAGACGAAGAACAAAGCTGAATTGGAACGTGAAGTCGCCAAAGCCAAAGTGCAACTCAAGGATGAGATGATCGCGATTACGATGTCTGCCGCCGAGAAATTGGTGCGCGAGAAACTAAGCGATCAGAAGCACCGTGAGCTAATAGGCAAGTATATCGAAGAGGTCCAGAAAGCGTAAGCTACGATGATAGCCGAACAGGTTTCACAGCGTTACGCCAAGGCCCTTTTCATGGCGGCCAAAGACCGCAATCTGGTCGATCAGGCATACCAGCAGTTTGATGCGCTCAAGAAAGTCATCACTGCCGATCGGGCGCTGATCGAGTTTCTGACCGCGCCACAAGTGACCGATGAGCGCAAACGAGAAGTGGTTAGCACGGTCTTCGGCCCGCGGCTGGAGAAACTCTTTGTTGAGTTTCTCTTCGTACTTATGGAAAAACACCGGATCGGTTTTCTGCCCCAGATTATCGACGCCTTTGAAAGGCTCGTCGAAGTCGAAAAGGGGATGGTAAGGGTGCGCGTGATTACGGCAGTAGCCATGTCGGAAAGCGAAGAGCGGAGTGCGACAGCACAGCTCGCGTCGCGCACCGGTCGACAAGTGATCCTGGAAAAGAAAGTAGATCCGTCGATTCTGGGCGGAATGATTGTCATAATCGATGATGAGATCATCGACGGTTCAGTGCGACACGGCCTGAAAATGATCGAGGCGCAACTGAGCAAGGTAAAGGTGGCGTAGCCGCCGCTGTTAACGTGTAAGTAGTGAGTTTGTGAATAAGGAGTTCGTGAATGGCTCTCAATCCTGAAGAAGTCTCGTCAGTCCTTCGAAAGGAAATTGAGCGGTACGACACCAAGCTTGAGACCGAATCGGTAGGCACGATTTTGCAGGTCGGCGACGGGATAGCCCGCATCTGGGGTCTGGATGATGTCCAGATGTCGGAGCTGGTTGAATTTCCCGGCGGGATCATGGGAATAGTGCTCAACTTAGAATCGGATAATGTCGGTGTCGCAGTGTTCGGTTCTGACACACATATCAAAGAAGGCGACTCGGTTCGTCGCACCGGCCGTGTGGCGCAGGTTCCGGTTGGTCCGGCGCTAATTGGTCGCGTGGTCAATCCGCTCGGGGTGCCGCTTGACGGCAAGGGGCCGATTGTCACCGACAAGTTCCGGGTCATCGAAGGCAAGGCGCCGTCGGTGGTGGAACGTCAGCCGGTGAAAGAACCGGTGCAGACCGGACTCAAAGCGATCGACTCGATGATTCCGATCGGTCGCGGCCAGCGTGAACTGATCATTGGCGATCGTCAGACCGGCAAGACAGCCGTGGCGCTCGATACGATCATAAATCAAAAGGGCTCCGGCGTTCAGTGTTTCTATGTCGCGATCGGGCAAAAGGCCTCGACAATTGCGCAAGTAGTGGAAACTCTACGTAAGTTCGGCGCGATGGAGTTCACGACCGTCATTGTCGCCACCGCGACCGATCCGGCCCCGCTCCAGTATATCGCACCGTATTCCGGTTGTGCGATGGGCGAAGAGGTCATGTTCAACGGCGGTCACGCTCTGTGTATTTACGACGACTTGTCCAAACAAGCCGCGGCCTATCGCCAGTTGTCGCTCCTGCTCCGCCGCCCGCCGGGCCGTGAAGCATATCCCGGCGACATTTTCTACTGTCACTCGCGTTTGCTTGAGCGTGCCGCGAAATTGTCCAATGACAAAGGCGGCGGATCGCTTACCGCTCTGCCGATCATTGAGACGCAGGCGGGTGACGTTTCGGCATACATTCCGACCAACGTGATTTCGATCACCGACGGCCAGATATTTCTCGAGGCGGAATTGTTCTTCTCGGGAATTCGCCCGGCCATTAACGTCGGCATTTCCGTCTCGCGAGTCGGTGGTAATGCCCAGACCAAAATGATGAAACAAGTTGCCGGTTCGCTTAAACTCGATCTGGCGCAGTATCGCGATTTGGCGGCATTCACCCAGTTCGGTTCCGATCTGGACGAAGGCACGCGCAAACAGCTAAATCGCGGAGAGAAGATGGTTGAACTGCTCAAGCAGGGGCAGTATGTCCCGCTCCCGGTCGCCAAGCAGGTGATGATCATCTGGGTGGGTGCGCGCGGATATTTCGACGATGTGCCGACTGCGGCGATGCCGAAATTTGAGCGGGAGTTCTTAGCATACTGCGAGAAGAGTTATCCGGATATTGAGCCGACGCTCGATAAAGAGAAAGCAATTTCGGCCGCAACTGAAGCGAAGCTGAAAGATGCGACCGAGAAATTCAAGGCGCAGTTCAAGGCATAAGCAAACGGAAGTACTGAGATAGATCAATGCCCACACTTCGGGAAGTAAAGAAGCGGATACGGTCGGTTGTTTCGACACGCCGGATCACCAAAGCTATGGAAATGGTGGCGGCGGCAAAACTTCGGCGCGCCCAACAGCGCGTTGAGCAGGCCAAACCGTATGCGCTAAAGCTCGACG
>JBGAWZ010000348.1:0-3029 GCA_044227335.1 Candidatus Zixiibacteriota bacterium
AGGCCTCGGCCATCCTCAACTCTGAGACAATCGACCTGATCATTTGCGATGAGCCGTTGTACCAGTCCGGCCGCGATACACTAACCCAGGCCAGTCGCCGCCAATCGCCGCCGGCGGAAATTATTCTATTGTCTCCTGAGCATGAAATTGCTGATTCGGAATCATCGAATACCAAGATCTTTGACCGGGTGACCCTGCCACTGCGCTTCTCCGAGACAAAATCAAAGATCGCGCAGGCACTCAAACACCGCCGCCTTCGCCAGGAGATCTTCACTCTGCGCACCCACGTTGCTATGTCGTTTGGCTTTGACAATATCATCGGCGACTCAAAGGCGATGCAAACAACCAAAGAAACCGCCGCCCGCATCGCGCCGACCGACATTTCCATTCTGATCACAGGTCCATCCGGCTCCGGCAAAGAACTTCTGGCCCGCACAATTCACCAGCACTCCGAACGCCGAACCGGTCGGTTTGTGGCGATTGACTGTACCGCCACATCCGCTGAATCTATGGAAACAGAGCTCTTCGGTTCGACACAATCCGCCGACACATCCAAAGGCATAGTGCATCAGCCGCTGGGCCTTCTTGCCGACGGCGGCACGCTTTTCCTTGACGAAGTCGGCGCCCTCGCGCCCGCGGCGCAAGTCCGACTTTTGAAATTTCTCAGCGACAGTCTTGTTCCGACCGGCTCAAATAGCGCCCCGCGAAAAGTCGACCTTCGAGTCATCGCGACATCGTCGACTTACCTCCCTGCCCTTGTTGCTGAGATGACCTTCCGCGAGGAGCTGTTTTTCAAGTTGGCGGTTCTGACAATCGCTCTGCCATCGCTGGCCGACCGATCCGAGGACATCCCGATGTTGGCAGACTACCTTCTTCGCCGTTTCAGTCGCGAGACTATGCGACCCGATCTTTGCTTAACACCGCTCGCCCTTGAAAAACTGCAGTCGCACCGCTGGCCCGGCAATGTGCGGGAACTGGAAAATACTCTGCGTCGCGCCGCGACTCTCTGCTCCGGTCAGGAGCTTGACGCCTCGCATATCAGCTTGGTCTCCTCCGGCGATGAATCATCGGCTACTGAGTCAGCCGCCGAAGGTCGCCACTCGTTGACCATTGCCGGCGGACTATTGGTTCACCATCAGCGCGAAGTGATTGTAAAGGCCCTCGACGACCACCGATGGAATTTCACCCGCACCGCCGCGGCGCTCGGTATCGGCCGTACGACTCTCTGGCGCAAAGTGAAGAAATACAATCTCGTCCCCGCCGCGGGCGTGACAGTCGAAGACTGAGCGCACTATGCACGACGACCCCGATCGAAATAGCGACAACGCGGTGACTGCGCTCACCGGGTCAACAGCGAACAGCAATCTGCCGTCAACCGATCATCTGCGCGAACTCTTTGCCGCTACGGTCAAGAGTATTCGCCGTTACCTACCGGTCAATCGCGCGGTCTTAGTCGCAGTCGGCGACCACTACCGTGATCTCATGGCGATTGCCGGATGGTCGGATTCAAGCGCCGAAACTACCAAAGTGCTGTCATTGCGTTTGCCCGTGGAACAATCGCTTTTTGCCCACGTTGCCGCCCAACGATTTGAGTTTTCCGATGATTTTTACGGCCTTTTCTCCGGGACGTCGCTGGAAAGTCGTCTACTCCTCGATGGCATCGAAGGTGGCTCCTACACAATTCGCCCTATTCGATTGGACAGCCGCGTCGTTGGCCTGATCGCGCTCGCTTCAACGCTTCCCGGCGCATTCGGCGACTTTGATTCGCTCGACCCGGACCATACGTTTGCCCCGCTCGCTCTTGAACTGGCCGAACTCAAGCGGCGTTCGCAAGCAATCTGATTTCTCTAGATTTTCTTATTGAGCCGTTGAGCACGTTTGATCTCGCGACGAGCGGTATTATGCTCTTCGTTGGTTTTTGAAAACCGGTGGCCTCCGGAACCATCCGCGACAAAGTACAGATATTTGGTTGTGTCAGGGCGAACTGCCGCCCGAATCGCCGGAAGTCCCGGTGAATTAATGGGCGTCGGGGGAAGACCATATTTCATATACGTATTGTACGGTGTGGCAATTTTCAGGTCAGTCTTCATCAGCGGCCGAGTCAATCCGCCCAAGCCATAGATCACCGTTGGGTCGGCGTCAAGGCGCATCCGAAGTTTCAGCCGATTTCGATAAACCGATGAAACTTGCGGCTGTTCTCTTTCAAGACGCGTCTCCGCCTGGACAATCGACGCGAGCTTTAGAAGATCATACCTGTTGAGCCCACTATTGTCGCTGATCGCAAAGAGTGAGTCAGTCACCCGCCGAAACGTCGTCACCATTTCGCGTACCACCTCGCGCGGGGGTGTTCCCCACGGCACGATATACGTCGACGGATACAAGTGCCCTTCGAGATACGGCAGATTCAGACTATCGATCAAAGTCTTGTCGTGAAGAAGTCTGAATACATCCATCGAATCGACCTCCAGTGGCCGCGCAATCGCACCCGCCACTCGCCAGATCGGCGCTCCCTCGTACACCGTAATTTTGACCCGCTCGAAATCGGCCGATTCCAGCTTGTGAATAATCGAAAGAAGTGTGACTGTTCCAGTAAAGTCGTATCGGCCGGGCGTGAGCTTCCTATCAAGCCCGATCCACTGCGCTGGAATTGTCAGGGCGCGTCGCGTCCGAATCAATCCTGCTTTCTGAATCTGCGATAGCACGCTCCCAAAGTCGTCACCCTTGGTGATGACAATTTTCTCTACTCGCGCTCCCAGTTCGACTGGCCGCGTGTACCAATAGAAAATCGCTCCGACGATCAGGATCGCCACAAACAGCAGAGTGATTGTCAGCCGCAGTAATTTCTTAAACGGCCACAAGACCAACTTCGCCGCGAATTCGAGCACCCGGACTATCACCAGTACTGCTCCAAGTAAGACAAATACGGCTGTGCTGAGTATGTAGACAACATAGTCTGGCAGATTGTGTCTCTCATGCGGCATGCTCGTCCAAGAATCGTCTGAGTATGACCACTGCCGCCATAGTGTCGA
>JBGAWZ010000349.1:0-3012 GCA_044227335.1 Candidatus Zixiibacteriota bacterium
GATCTCCCCCCAGAGCCGCGAACCGGCGGTGGCACTATTGTACATGTCAAACGCCACCGTATGGGGACCGTCGGTTACCGGATTGCCGGAGGCGTCAGTAGCACGGCCCTGATAGCTCATCAGTTTTGGTGCTGCGGCCATTGCAACGGTTGCCAGTACCGCCACGCACATAATTGCGACCAGCGCGCAGAAGATCTGTGGATGTTTCATAGAATTTACTCCCGGATATATATAGCTGTGAACTTGACTTGTGATTTCGGGTCGCCTGTGATGACGACAAAACTGGCAGAATGTACGAGCGCATGGCAGAAAGACCTTTCTATAGGTAAGTCGGCTCGTTGCAATGAAATATAACAAAATTCGCCACTAATCCAAGGTGGATTGTTGGGTTAAGGATTGCTAAACGCTCCGGTTGGAAGTCAGTCCCATAGCAGTCTGAGTTCACGGTTAAGGTTGGTGGCACTTGATTGTCTTCCACCGGCTTCCGTCAATCATCGCGTAGTGTAATCGGACCGAGAAGCAGAAGCTCACAAAAGTTTGGGGAGAGTGATATTGGGGCCGCCAAATTTAACTTATTGTTAAGCAACGCCTTACGGTTCTAGGCCAACTCAAGGCCAACAGAGCTGTTGAGATTACAGTCTCCTCAGTGGTGGCATCCACATGAGCCGCCGCCGGTTGATTTGGCGATAGCGGCGGGGTCAACTCCATATGCGGTTGCCAGCGACTGGGCGAGTTTCAAGTATTTTTCATGAACTCCCGCCCCGATATGTTCGTGTTCAACTTTGTCGAAGAGTTGCAACATAGCCGTGTGATCCTGATCGCTCATGATTTGATTGGCCATTGGAAATAAGATGTGGTCCTCTTTGTGGATGTGGCTTCTCAGCAACTCTATGTATTGGCCGGCCGATTGGAAAAAGCGATCCTTTGCCGGTTCGCCAAGTTGTGGCACTTCGGTTAGTGCTTGTGCCATCGCGGAAACGAACTGCCGACCTTGGGTATGTTCAAACAGCATTACTCCGATTGGTCCGCCGTCGATGGGCATACCCTTTTTCACCAATGCTGGAAAGAGATTGTCTTCTTCCTTTCCGTGATGACAGCGATCGGCGAAGTTCCGGATAAAATCGATAGCATCGCGTGCATGATCAGTATTGAACGTCCCTTTCGAATGGAATTCTTGTGACATTTTCTCAAGACATTCGAGGACAACCTCGATAACTCGGTGTTCACCGCTAAGTATTTCAACCGGTTTCATAAAAAGCTCCTGGCAAAAGTCTCTGGCATTTGTTGAATCACTTCAATTTGAACTATGACTTGTTCCGACTATCGGTCCTCAGATGTGGAGCGCATTGAAGCGTAAGCAAATTCGCCACACAGTGGGCTGTTTTGCCCGATTTGACGGCGCCTTCTGAGAGATTGCAATAGAATTATCACACCAACTACGAGCGAAGCTACCATAACAAAACTGCCTATCGTTGAAATAGAATGCAGTGTTTCAAACGATGGCGAGTAGTCCTGCATCGCGCGAGGCAGACCCTTGGTGCCAAGCAATATCATCGGTACTGTAGTCAATACAAGTCCGGATGCCGATACGAGGAGAGTTGCGACGACTGGTCCTTTAGGGAGAATCCGACCGATCCAGCTATCCCACCAGTAGGCAATACCTGCCGCTATTATCATCGCAACACACCCGCCGCCGGCGATGTGGATCATTGCCACTGAGAAATAAGTTCCGCCCAGCATCTGGCCAAGAGAAGGGAGGGCCATAATAGCTCCCAAAGCCCCTGCAATAACACCAAACAACAATGAAGCAAAAACAAGCAATACAGGTGTCCGCCATAGTTGCCCTATGCCCGTCAGTTGATTGACAAGCGTCCTGAAAATCAAAAACATAGGAATGATCGTGAACAGTTTGAGAAATGCCTCGACTGAGACCTTGAAATTGACATCTGACCCAGTCAAGAAACTCATCATTGGATAAATGATACTGATAAACGCGAGTATTGAACCAGCTACAACCAGGTACGTGCGGGACGAAAACCGACGAGTGGAATTGCTGGCCAATACTTCAAAGGCAATCCCGATCGCAAATAACCCGATTGCAAAAATGGCCGGTCCAAGATACAACCACGCAACCTGATCATAACCGACTGTTCCCGGACCAGTAATTGCGGTTCCCCAATTCCAATTCACAAGGCGTTGCAGTATGGGTTGAAGTAGCGAGATGATTCGAATTGGTGCAATAAGGACCATGATAGCAGAGCCCAGCAGGAAATACCAAGCAAAGAGAGGCAACTGACGGAATTTGACCGATCGATATTTAGAGGACAGGAGAGTACGCAAGATACTCATACTATTGAGCAAAACAGAAATTGCTACCATCGCAAGGCCCACCAGCAACATCTGGAAAGCCGAAGAGTGAGAGTCTGGTGGAATCACCATTTTCACGCCGGTGCCATAAGCGCCAAGAAATACGGTGACGACTACGATAGTTCCGCCGAGTGCGAGCAGAAGCCATGCAACTATGTTTGTTCTGCGCATCGCAAGATCGGCCGCGCCAACCGATGCCGGCAGGACCAGAAATCCAAAGACGCCTGGGAAAAGCGGAACTAACACCAGATACACCATCACCAGGCCGTGCTCAGTCAGCATCTTCCCGAACAGACTTGCGTTTAGTAGCCGGGAAACCGGCGAGAGCATGTCCAGTTGAATAGCAAGAATAGAAGTTAATCCGCATACAAAGAACGTGCTGACCGTAATCAAATTGAGAAATCCCAATTGGCGAGCATTCAAATTGAACAACCACCCAACGACGAGACGGGGAAACTGTAAGAGTGACATATTCACGCGTTCTTCCTACAATTACATGTCTTTCAACCGAAATTTGCGCATAGCAAAAAAAAGTGGGCAAAGAGTCCAGCCAACTAACGACACAATAGCAACGGATACACCCATACCCGTTCCAAAGAACCGATTGAATACTGCCCCGGTGTAACCCATGAGAGCCGCCCAATC
>JBGAWZ010000350.1:0-3011 GCA_044227335.1 Candidatus Zixiibacteriota bacterium
CTTCGCCAACATGCTTGGTATACACACGCATAATCTTTAAAATGTTAAATACTGCTCGCCTGAACATCTGCAGACTTGTCTCATCAAGAATCGAGGTCGCAACTATCGGTGCGCCTGAAAAGATCGCTTGTAACTGTGAAATACTCCCGGCCAACTCACCCTCTTCAGCTTTGTGTCCCAGTAGGATGGTCCGCTTTCGTACATATCTGATGTCTTCGATCGACGGATCCCCATCTGCGCCCAACAGTATTTTCTTCTCGCGCAATTTCTCGATCACAAACTTGACCGCCTCAACTCCACTCGGATCGGTCGCGTCAGCCACCATCACCACCACATCGGCGTTGCGAACAAGATTGGTCATGTACGATTCGTACGACTCGGGCGAAATCGGCGGTGTGTCGATCAGTTGAAATTGAATCGTCTCAAACGCCATCATCCCTGCCTGCGGCTCGCGTGTCGAATAGGGATAATCCGCAATCAGCGGTTTAGCGTGGGTAAGCGCACCCAAGAGCGATGACTTTCCGCTGTTGGGAGGACCAATCAAAATGACCTGACCGGCTCCCTCCTTGTCGATATGATCGTGTGGCGAGACATGCCCGCCGCCGGGGGCATGCGCTTTCTGTTCGACCTCGGCTTTGAGTTTGGAGATCTTGGTTTTCATATCGGCCTGGAGCTTGTCTGTCCCCTTGTGCTTGGGCATCATGGCAAGCAGTTCTTCGGCCATCCGTAGTTTCTCGCGGGGATCGCGTTCAGCGCGGAACTGGCGTTCCAGTTCGTAATATTGCGGTGGAAGATTAGCCGGCATGGGAATATGTATACAGCGGCAGACGCCGCCGCACAAGCGCGTATCTTACCTTCGGTGACGCCGAAGGATCGATATCAACTGGTCACAAACGCGATCAATATCGCCCGGTTTTAGAAGTGGGTACAGCGGCAATGAAAGCACACTCTCGCCGGCTCTTTCCGCGTGTGGGAGGTTGCGCCGTATTCCCGTGTGCCTTCTCGCAAATGACAGTGTATGGATCGGGCGGTAGTGCACGCTTGACCCGATTCCGGCTTTGGCCAACATGTCGACGACCTGATTGCGACTACATTTCAGCGCTTTCAGATTCAGCCGCACTATGAAAAGATGCCAGGCATGGTGAAACCCCTCATGGAGCGCCGGAGTCGACACGTACTCTTCCGCCGGCACAAGATTAGCAATGTACCTCAAAGCCAATTGCTCTCGTTTTTTCTGGCGGGTCTTGAAGTTCACAAGTTCACTCAGACCGACGGCCGCCAAGATGTCCGAGATGTTAGCTTTGAATCCCGGCTCGGTGACATCGTAGCTCCAACCGCCTGATTTCTTTCGCTCGTAGGCCGAGGCAGTCATGCCATGCTTGGACCAAAGGCGAATCTGGTCGATTAACTTGCGATCACGCGATGCAACCATCCCGCCCTCGCCGCATGTCAGATTCTTGGTGGCATGAAACGAAAAGACCGAAAGATCAGTCCAGTGCGGAATCGACATACCCTTGACTGTCGCGCCAAAGGCATGCGCTGAGTCGGAAATGAGCGGAACTTTGTGCTTGTGTGCGATTTTCGATAGTTTTGGATAGTCGCACGGACACCCGGCGATATCGACTGAAAGTACTGCCGCTGTCCGCTTCGTAATCGCGATTTCCGCTAGATTCGGATCGATATTCAGCGTCTCAGGATCGATATCCACAAGCACCGGCTTTGCGCCCAAATTGAGAATAGATTCGACCCCCGCCACAAAAGAAAAAGGCGAGGTAATGACTTCTGAGCCGCGCGGAACTCCGGCCACCTTCAGCGCCAGGGTAATCCCGGAGGTAGCCGAATTGACTGCGACCGTATTCTTTACTCCCAAGTGCTCGCCCATCTGCTTTTCGAATTCGGCAGATACCGAACCGGTCGTCAGCCAACCAGATTTGAGCACTCGCTCGACAGCGCGTCGCGCCGCGAGAGACACCTTAAGGTCATAGAACGGAATTTGTTTTGGCATGGGCAATCAATCGGTCGTAAAGTTCGGCCATTTGGTCAAGTGATTTTTCGAAGTCATATTTTTCGGTCACAAATTGCCGGCCCGCTCGACCCATACGCTCTATCAGACCGCGGTCGCCCGCCATTTTGACAATCGCGGCGGCCAGCGCCTCGATATTCTCCGGAGCGACAAGAATTCCGGTCTGGCCGTCGACGACCACTTCCGGAATACCGCCCACGTTTGAAGCGATCACCGGCCGGGCGCACGAGGCAGCTTCGAGTGCAGAGACACCAAACGATTCCATCCGCGAGGGCATCACCAGCACATGATGATCTGATAAGTAGTCAACAACCTGTGCGCGCGTTAAGTAACCGGGGAAATCCACTGCCCCGGTCAGACCGACGTCGACTATGCGGCGCCGCAAATCTGTCTCCATCGGGCCGCTTCCCGCCAATGACAGGCGAAGATCAGGAATCGAGCGACGGGCTATGGCAAATGCTCCGACCAACAAATCGGGGCCATAAATCGCACGGTGCTCTTTCAGATAGCAGATCCTCACAGGTCCCGGGGGCAGTGCCCGTGACTTCTCTGGCAAAGTGACTCCAAAAGGTATCACCGACGATTTGACTTCAATTCCCGGTTCAATAGCAACTGCCGCCTGCTTGAGAAACTCTCCAGTGGCGGTTACCCAGTCGGCCCGGCGCAGTGTCCGCGCGACCAGCCACTTTTCGATTCCGGATACACCGATCACATCGGAACCCCAAACCGAAACCAATGTCGGTCTATACCCGATCGTTTGAGTCCAGAGGCCGAACCCGGAGGCGTAATGACAATGAATCAAATCCGGACGCAACGATCGAACATGGCGCCTGGCTCGAAGCGCATACTTTAGGTAGGCTCCCTTTTCGCCTCGCGGATAGATTGTGGTTGGTATCTCGTCAATCACCGATCCGCCGACTGAAACAACCGACATCTCAAACCCCCGCCCGGTAAGTCCGGTTGCCCAGCGCTGAATATGCGTTGAATC
>JBGAWZ010000351.1:0-3003 GCA_044227335.1 Candidatus Zixiibacteriota bacterium
ATCGACTGAAGGACGATCTATACGGCCAACTGGTAGACGGGATTGCCAATGGAAGAAAACTGCCGATTGATTCGGTGCGTTCGATAATTGACAACGGTCCGTTCACGTCGGTTGATGCATTGAAGTCAGGAATTGTCGATCAGCTGGCGTATCGCCTTGACTATGTGCATGAATTGGATAAGAAGTTCAGGACGGTCACATACGCCGGGTATGTTGCGGATACACTTGTCACCGGTTCGTGGAAAATTTCACCAAAAATTGCAGTGGTTGTAGCCGATGGTGAAATTGTCGGTAAGTACGACAAAGGTTCACCGCTGGATGACGACCCGGAAGTGTCAGTCAAATCGATGGCCGTCGCGCTCGGTCAAGCGGAGCGTGATCGGCGTGTAAAGGGTATTGTCCTAAGAGTCGATTCACCCGGTGGTGATGCGCTGGCGAGCGACGTTATCAGTCAGGCGGTGAGCCGTGCGGCAAAGAGAAAGCCGCTGGTGGTGTCAATGGGTGGAGTGGCGGCATCGGGTGGATACTATATGGCCCTGCCCGGTCGCAGGTTGTTTGCCGACCCAGCGACGATCACCGGATCGATAGGCATTTTCGGTGGCAAAGTCGACATGAGCGGATTGTATCAGAAGATTGGTCTAGGCAAAGAGCTGTATACACGCGGCAAGAACGCCGGATGGTTGACAACCAGCCGGCCGTTTACGGACGAGGAACGGACAAAATACATGAGTCACCTAACAGCTTTCTATGATCAGTTTGTCGGGCTGGCGGCCAGTCACCGGGGGTTGAGCCGCGACTCGGTTGATCAGCTCGGCCGAGGGAGAGTTTTCTCGGGCCAGGAGGCGGTCGCCAACGGGCTGGTTGATGAAGCAGGCGGCATTTGGGAATCGCTTGAGTATCTCAGACACCACATGGGTAGCCGCTCATATGCGATTGAGATTTATCCACAGCGCAGACCACTTTTCCTTTTGTCGACACCAAAAATCTTCCGGTCGATTGCGGCGCTGGTTACCGGAGGTGACTCAAGCGGCGATGTTGTTTCTGCTCTGTCTGGAGTGGCGACCGAAGGCAATATCTCAGCCCGCCTGCCGTATGACATCGATATCCAATAGCAAAAAGACCCGCCCGGAGGGCGAGTCTTTTTGATTGGCAGAATCTTTCAGTTCTCAGTTTGCAACGTACTGTTCCGACCATCCGGTGCGCTGGTAGACACGGACCATTGGCGTCTGCGGCGGAAGCTTGGTTGGATCAGTAAAGTCGGTATCAAATGACCAGACGCGGTTCGGCGGATCGTAATAGCTTCCGCCCCAGTTAGCGATCGCTTGTGTCGAATTCCATAGGCAGATGGCCGAGCCTTTCCAGGTGAAATCAACACCTGACCAGGTTTCCAGAAAACGTGGGAGATTCTCAAAGCCACCGTTATAGTTCGTCGAAGTGGTGTTGATATTCCCAGTCAGGTAGGCGGCGTTGACCGCTGTCGCCGAAGCCGGCCGGTCGGATTTGTCGTTGTTGGACTTGGCGTCATCAAATGCACCGGATAAAAAGGTGACTGCGTCGGCCATCAGCGCCGCCGGTTTCTTGTTCACCGAATTGAAATCTCCTTTTGTGTACAGCGGATTGGCGCTGGCGATCGTAAGACCGGCATTTAGTGTCGAGCCGTTTACGATGCGCAGGCCGGGGAATTCAGTCCCAGCGGCGACATTGTCCGAGAAATACACCACGCCATTACTTGGGCCATAGCCGTTGGCGTACATCTTCTGAATATCCAGTTCGGTGCAATCGATTCGTTTGCCCTCGCGCTGATCCATGAATTGATCGGTCGTATACTTGATAACACCTTTGGCGGTCATATCGGCAGTCACATTGACCCAACTGCCACTTTGCTTTTGCCAGGCGACGTTATCGACAATTTTCAGAGTCGCCTTGTTCTCGTAGGAATCGGCATTGCCGGCCGCCGGTTCGATCAGTTTGTGCGGATTGCCTGCCCCGGCCAGAGGGAGATTGAGCGCCTGCTGACCGTGCGCCTTGTCCTGCACTTTTCCATTCCACATCGAAGTAGAGGTGGAATACCAAGTGGAGTATTTGGAGTCGATCCAAGTGCCGCCGCTGTTCATCGAGACATAGCTACCGGACGCATTCTTGATACGAACATCACCGGTAGCGCCACCTCCCGGACCTTTTCGCCCGTAGAAGAGGTCACCGGCGGCGGTCACGTATGAACTCATGTCCAGCCCGTTTCCTGACTGGAGGTACAAGTTGCTGTTGGTATGAACCCGGCCTGCCAGGGTCATAGCCGGGCCGGGAGCAATTTCGAGGTCTTTTTCATAGAACACGGCAAACTGAAAAACCGGAATCAGGTCGGCCTCGAACGTGTTGGTCAAAACGGACTTCGCTTCGCTACCTCTTGTGACGGCGGTCGAGGTAATCGTGTATGACTTGGCCAAAGCGACGAGTCCCGAAAGCGTTCCCTGGGTGAGCGTTTTCTGTTGCGCCGCGCCACCGTCAATAACGCTATAGGCGGCGTCGGCCCGATTGATGCCAATCGTTCCGGCAGGCATGACGCTTGGAGGAGCGCCCGCCGAGTCGAAGTGCTCTTGAATCGCGGCGGAGGCCTTCTCAAGGCCGGCTTCGGCCGCATAGAAAGCACGGGTTGAATGAAGCTGATTGCCGGCCACTGAGACTTCGTCGGTGGAAGTCGATATAGCGGCGAGCCCAACCAACATCAGCAATCCAACCATGAGAATAGCGATAACGGTCGCTATCCCTCGTTCGGACTTAAGATGCTGAGTCTTCATACTTTTGCCTCGAATTTCATTCTACAGGTCATTCGGTCCCGCCAACATATTGCTCCGACCAGCTTGTCCGCTGGAAAACACGGACGGTCGGGGTAGATGGCGGCAGTTTGCTCGGATCATTGAACATGGTGTCGTACGACCAAACGCGGCTCGGCGGCGCATAACACCCACCGGTCCAGTTACCATTCGCTTGAACCGAGTTCCAAAG
>JBGAWZ010000352.1:0-3002 GCA_044227335.1 Candidatus Zixiibacteriota bacterium
ATCAGAAGCAAAAACTTAGTTAACTACTCTATCGGCAACGGCCGGCCGTAGCTTAGTCGGGACTAAGTAGACCTTCCAAAAGAGGCTTTTTCCCTCCGGTTTTGCTTCGAAACGGTGAATTGGACCAGACGAATGATCAGGGTTAATCGACTCGTGACAGATGTCCATAAAGTCGGGCCTTTCTGATCCGCCCATGGCACGAAAAGACAACAATTGAGAGGGGAGCGTAGAACTTGGTGACTCAGCACGTACAGACGACGCCGTCACCGTGCATTCATGTACCCAGTTGCGGAACTCGTCTCGCAGAGCCCGCTAATTGTGGACACAGCTAATCCCCCCATCGACGACTGCTCTATCGCCCGAGATTCGCCTTTTGCCTTCATCGAATTTAGAGAGTTCGATGTTTCAAAGTGACGTGTAGTCATTCTTGGGAAGAGTACCGCAAATCAGGCGGTACTCAAATTTCGAAGTATACAGCATGCATCACACTTGGAATGTCGTTTTTGTTGCGCCGGCCAAATTCCTGGGGTATTGAAACGGTAGTGGCAGTCTTATTCTGAGTCGACTGCGAGCTTGCGTGTCCGCATTTCTGCGGGTAAGTTTGGGCATGTTAAACTTACATTGGACATTCGAGCGAATACGTGACACAACCGCCTAGTGATACAGAGCTTTGGGTTTCGATAGTCGAAGGTGACCCCAAGGCCTGGAAATCCCTTGTCACAAAATACGAATCGCTGGTGTACAGTGTCGTCACGCGAATGGGTGTATCGTACCACGAGGCGGCCGACTGTTTTCAACAAACCTGGGTGCTCCTCTTTCAATCGCGCAGGAAAATCACCGATCCGGCACGATTACCCGGTTGGTTAGCGACCACCGCCCGTCGTGAGGCGCTGAAAACTCTCCGACATGCCAAGCGACAATCGCCTCTTGATGAATCTGTTGATGAGCATGTGGATTCCAACCCGTTACCAGATGAAGAGCTTGAGAAAATTGAGTTGCAGAGCATACTTGAAGATGCCCTGGGAAAGATTGACGACCGATGTGCCAAGTTGCTGAGGGCAATGCTCTTAGACCCTGAAGATGAGTCGTATGAAGAAATAGCTCACAGGTTCGGCATAAGTGCCAATGCGCTTGGACCGGCCCGCCGCCGATGCCTGGACCGCCTTAAAGCCGCTTTGGAAAAAGTAGGGTATTTGACTGCACGAATCGAAAAGGAACCGACTCTAACAGGTAGGAAAAGTACAAAAGTGAGCAAGAGGAAATGAAGTCAGGTCACCCAACTCGAAAGATGATGATCGCCGCCGCCAGATCGGGCAGAGTACAGTTTGCCCAACATCTGGCGATCTGCGAAGAGTGTCGTGACTTATTTGAAATTTTCCGAGCATTCCCGCTGGCCGGGGAGTCTTCATTGGTAGGAGCCCCGTCGGGTTGGATCAACAAGGCGGTAGGCTTAGCCGAAAGGAAACTGCCACGGGTTATCGAGAAACTGCTGGCCACCTTGTCATTCGATTCCTGGCAGATAGCTCCGGCGCTTGGCGTTCGTGGACCAGAAAGCGGCAAGCGGCGTCTGCAATTTAGCGCGGGGGATATGACGTTTGATTTGCAGGCAACCCAGAAAACCGATCACTGGCAGATGACAGCCAAAGTCAATTCGACCGAGGAAGATCTCAGTCAATGCAAAGTACTCGTCAATAAGCAGACACTTCAACCCGATGATCAGGGGTATGTTGTCTGGACTGCCACGCAACCCCCGTCGCAGTTGACACTGCAAACCCAGAGCCACGCGATTACCATTCCGAAACTCTCATGGAGCACTCGCAAGAAATAGCGCCACGGGCGCTCGATCGTTTTGTGAAGCGTGGGACGGTGACCGTCCCTGCTTTGCAATTGGCGGCCGAGATCGACCGTCGAATTATCACAATGGTGCAGAGTTCTCTGCCTAAAGCGATGCGGTTCTCCCGAATGCTCGTCAAGCGAGCCAAGAAGTCCGAGCGGTCGATACAGTTGGCTTCGTATCGAGCGCTGGCGAGAGCGGCGCTTATGTCGTCCAATTACGCCGAGTCTCGCGACGCATACCTCGTCGCGCGTCGATTGCTGGGCAAGGATAGCGTGGGGATAGGGAGGATAGATCGTACGCTTATCGACGTGTATATGTATCTGGACGATTTCACGGAATCAAAACGTCGGGCACAGATGGCCTTACGCACATTCACGAAGTTGGGCGACCAGGCAGAGATTGCCAAAGCACGGGTTAATTACGCCAATCTTTTGCACCGCCAGGATCGACATCGCGAGGCGGAAAAACTGTATCGGCTCGCGGGTGACTACTTTGAATCGAAAGACGACCTCCTTTCAGCCGCCCGGTGTTGGTTTAACCGCGCCAATACACTGGTGCAACTATTTGACTTTGAGTTGGCCGAACAATTGTTCCGCCGGTCAGAGGAGATTTATCGTAGCGCCGGCAACGAACTGGATGCAGTCGATGCGCTTTGGGGGAGATCGTGGTTACATATGCTCGAAGGGAAGTACCATGTAGCTCTTCGTGAACTGGAGACATGCGAATCTGATTACCGGCGTATCGGTAGAGACCTGCGTGTGGCATCGTGTGTGCTTGATCGGGCGGAAGTATTCCTGAATCTGAACTTGTTCGATGATGCTTACGAATGCGCCAAAGAAGCTTCAGCGCGATTCGGGAAGATGGCAGTGGGCTACGAACACGCAAAGGCTACCTATTACCGTGCGCTTGCCGCGTCGGGAATAGGAAAGACCGCCGAGGCAAGGAGCCTGTTGAATTCGTCTGCTCGGACTTTTGGTAAAGAAAAAAATCTTGGCTTTTTGGGGGCCACGTCTTTGCTGACAGCCATGTTGTCAGGTACACCTGCCGAGCGTCGCCGGGCGCTATTGAAGGCAATCCGACTGTTTTCACGGGCACAGCTTCCATTATGGTCGGCCACGGTTGATATTCACGCTACTTTTGAGGGTAGCCTCCGCTCCGGCGCACT
>JBGAWZ010000353.1:0-3002 GCA_044227335.1 Candidatus Zixiibacteriota bacterium
CTGGAGCGAACTTGAAGGCGTCCACAACCGCACCGACTTTGATCTGGGCCGCCACATGGAAGCCACAAAGAAAGACCTTCGGTATTTCGATGAGCGCTTCACCGAAAAATTCGTGCCGTATATCATTGAGACTTCCGCCGGGTGCGACCGAACTTTGCTTACTGTGCTCATCGACGCCTACGACGAACAGACGGTCAACGATGAGCTACGGGTTTTTCTGCACCTCTCACCAAAAATCGCGCCGATCAAAGCGGCGATTTTTCCGCTGGTCAAAAAAGACGGCATGCCCGAGTACGCCGACAAGGTCTACCATGACCTCAAGCGCAAATTCAAAGTCTTCTACGACGAAAGCGGCGCGGTGGGCCGGCGTTATGCACGTATGGATGAGGCGGGGTGTCCGTACTGTATCACCGTCGACGGCGACTCGCTCAAAGACGACACGATGACCCTGCGCGACCGCGACACGATGCAACAGACGCGCATGAAAATCGGCGAGATCGTGGCGTTCTTGGATGAAAAGGTGAACGGGTAGGGAGTAAAGCGAGAATTGCAGGAATCTGGTTTCACTCGATACAACGAACAACAGTTGGAAGAGTTCAAGCGCGTTTACGCTGTTCGTAGGTGTAAGAACATCAAGCTAATTCTGCCCGGACTGCTCGCCTTTGGGCTCTTTCTATCTGTCCTCTTTTTGCATGACCCGAAAACCAACGGAACCACCCGGGCGCGTGTGGAATTTGTTTTAAGCATCATTCCGTTGTCGATAGTATTGTTTTTTGGATACAGAACTTGGAAGTGTCCTGCGTGCGAACGCAATCTCGGTCAGGATTGGAACCCCTACGTCTGTCCGAAGTGCGGCATCCCACTTCGATAGCAATCTTGTAGGTCGGGTCTCAAAGTTCGCCAATGGTGAACAAGCTCCGCGCCTTGTTCACCCAAACAAAAAGCCGATGTCGCATGTTTCAGCGACATCGGCTCTTTCAATTCACACCAACTCACTTCATCTACGGGCACGGCAATGGCGCCGTGAAACTGATATACAAGTAATCGATCAGCGCTGTCAAATCGGCTATATCAATATTGCCTTCCGGCGAACCATCGACGTTCGACGATGGCGGGCAACAAAGAGGCGCAAACGTGATATACAGATAGTCGATTATCCGGGTAAGATCGGATATATCAATTCCATTTTGCGGGTCGCAATCGACATTTCCGACGTTTCCATGACAGCAGTCCAGCGCACAAGTGTCGGTGATCGCAAGAGCCGTGAGTTGATGTGTCGAGTAGCGCCGATTGTTTGCCGTCGGGCCAGTCCACTTGGCAATGTAGCTCGATGTCTTCCCACCGGCTTTGGTGAACGACCCACCAAGATACAGCGCGCCATGATATTCAGCCGCGGTCTTGAACGGTTGATCGATTCCAGTGCCCATAGCGGACATGGCTGTCCCATTCCACTGTGCGATTCGGTTGGCTGAATCTCCACCCGCCATCGTGAACGGTCCGGATACAATCACTTCAGGGCCGTATGCTCCAAGACTACTAATCGCCTCATTCAAACCGGTTGTGCCCGCCGACCAATCGCTTCCGTCCCATGCAGCAAGTCGATTTGCGCAGACAGCGCCCGCCTGGCCGAAACTTCCACCGACATAAAGCTGTCCGCCGTGCGGCAGAAGCGAATAGACATTGCCAATAATACCTGTCTGCAAGGGAGTCCACGCCGAACCATCCCACGCCGCAATTCTGCTCGCGTTCACCGTTTCGATTTGAGTGAACAGTCCGCTGGCGTATAACAAACCATTGTGTGGTTCAAGAGCCAGTACATCTCCGATGATCGAATCGGCGATCACCCGCCATGAAGTACCGTTCCAACCGACAATCTGGCCATATGGAGTATAAGCAATCAACTCATTTTGATACGCCGCGAGTAACGATGGCGCCTGAGCCAAGCCGGTATCCAACGGATGCCATGTACTCCCGCCCCAGCGGGCAATGTGCCTGGCTGAAACGCCGTCTGCCAGCGTGAATGCGCCGCCGGCGTACAGCTCGCCCTGCACTTCGGTCAGGCAATTGACATGCGCATTCATCCCAGTTCCGAGTCCCGCCCAGGCAGTATCATTCCACATTGCGATTCTATTTGAGTGCGCGGAGCCCGAAAAAGTGAAGCCTCCACCCGCAACCAATAGATCATTCCAAACCAAGAGATCATTCACCGCACCGTTCATGCCGAACCGCGGAGGGTGTACCCAGAATTGGTCAGCCCACTCCGTCGCCGCCCAATGTTGAATTCCATTTGTTCCCCCAACAAAGTCAGCCCCGTTGAAACTGGCATAAGCTACCAAGCTGAAGGGCGATTCCGAATGTAACGAAGTTATTGTTGTTCCGTTGTATGAAAACAAGTTGGAATCATTGGGCAAGCCATCAATCTTAAGGTTTCCACCGAAGACGATAGCGGATGCGTCCGCGGCCAAAAACCGGATTCCTTGCGCCGGTGTACCTGCTAAAACAGTGGAACTGGCGATACCAATCCAGTTACTTCCGTTGAATTTCCACAAACAGTATGCGCTTGAACCTGAAGGAACAGTGGCTCCCAAGTATAGTTCTGATCCGAAGACGCAGAGTTTTCCCGGTATGCAACTCGACAGAGTGGTCATCGATCCTAAATCAACCCACGCCGCCCCTCCCCAAGACTTCACGTAAGGCCCAGTAGGTCCGAGATAACCTAAGGCAACCAGTTGGCTATTGTATGATGTGAGGGCATCGACCCCTGTTCCGAACCACTGACCGATGTCCGCCCACGTGGAGCCGTCCCACGTCGTCACGAGAACACAACAAGAGTTCCGGGTGCCGACGACGAGAAGGCCATTCCACACTGTGAGCGCCGTCACCGCTCGGCTTGTTCCCGACCCAAGCGGTTGCCACGTAGTGCCATTCCAACGCGCTATATTAGAAGCTGGTACGCCTCCACCCTGACTGAAGGATCCGGCGACGATCAAATCGCCGTTATA
>JBGAWZ010000354.1:0-3000 GCA_044227335.1 Candidatus Zixiibacteriota bacterium
GGAGGGTTCCTCTCGTGGTAAAACAAACATTGTTCGTCACACTTAACTCCTTGATCGCACTGGCGATCGGGTTCTTCTTGTATTACGGCGTATTCAAATCGGCCACCAATCCGATCGTGCACTCGATCTACAAAGGCGGCCCGCTGGTTATTATTCTCATCACTGTTTTGGTTATGCTCATCGTTTTCGTGGCCGAGCGGTATCGCTCGCTTTACGGCGTGGCCAAAGGCACCAGCTCAGTTCAGATTTTCTTCAAAAAACTGATCACTCTTTTGCAAAACGATGATTTCGACGGCGCGATTGCCGCCTGCGACAAACAGCGCGGCACCACCGCCAACGTCTTGCGCGCTGGAATCGAACGGTATCGCGAAGCCCGCGCCGACAAGAGCATCGACAGCGAAAAGCGCATTGCGCTCACTCAGGCTGCGATCGAAGAAGCCAACGCCCTTGAGGGCCCGCTCTTGGAACGCAATCTGATCGCTATGTCAACCATCGCCTCGATCGCCACCATGATCGGACTATTGGGAACCACCATCGGTATGATTCGTGCGTTCGCCGCCACCGGAAACGTCGAAGGCGGCGTCATCGACGCCTCCCAGCTCGCCGTTGGTATTTCCGAAGCGCTGGTCAACACCGCCGGCGGACTGATCTCCGGTATCCTTGGAATCTTCTTCTACAATTACTTTGTTAATAAGGTAGACGCCTTCAACTACACCACCGACGAAGCTACGTTTGAAGTGCTTCAGATTTTGAAGGCGAAGGAAGGAAAGTAACCGATGGCGATCAAAAAGAAACGGCGGGTATCCATCAGGATCGACATGACCCCGATGGTCGACGTCGCCTTTCTCCTTCTGATTTTCTATATGTCGACCACTCAGTTCAAACCACCGGAAGCCCGGGCGGTGGAACTGCCCAAGTCGCACTCGCAGATCGAACTGCCGGATAAGGACATTATCAATGTCACCGTGTCCAAGCAGGACTCGATCTATGTCGACTATATCGAGAATGTCGAGATCAACATGGATGGCCAGATGGTGAAAACCACCGGCCGACGGGTCAAGACGTGCGACAAATACAATGTGGCCACCGAAATATTGAAAGCCCGCGCCAAGAATATCAAAGCGCTGGTGGTGGTCAAAGCCGACGGTCGCGCCACTTTCGGCACGATGCAGGCTATTATGAAAGAGATGCAGAAGAACAATCTGGCTCGGTTTTTGATCATTACCGATCCGGAACGTGATAAAGCATAGAAAACGTTCGTGACGCGTCCGACGGCCACGTGCCGCGGACCTGAAGGAGAGTGATCACAGATGGCAGGCGATGTAGTAGAACGGGCGGCAAAAGGACATAAAAAAGGACTGCGCCGTCCCAAGCGCCGGGTCGCCATTCGTATCGATATGACGCCGATGGTCGATATTGCATTTCTTCTCTTGATCTTTTACATGGTGACCACCGTGTTTGCCATGCCGCAGGCGATGGAAATCAACCTGCCGCCGGAAGAGGATCTGCAGATCGAAATCAAAGAATCGAACGTGCTGACAATTCATATTGACAGCGTCGGTCGGTACTGGTGGAATATCGGTCAGACCAAATCCGACAATATGCCGGCGCTGGTACCGACCGCGCGCCCCAAGCCGGACAGCATTGCGTATGTCTACAACTCTGATAGCGTACAGCATCTGCTGACCAATTTGAACCGTGAGAATCCGAAGCTCAACACGCTGATTTTGATCAATCCGAAAGCGCAGTACAATGACATGGTGAATATTTTGGATGAGATCGATCTGATCGAGCGCTCCTGGAATTCCTACACGGCCAAACAGAAAGGCGTGAAGCTCGAGGATCTAGCCAAAGAGGACAAGTTCTCGTACCGCTATGCGCTCGGTAACTGGGAAGACCGCGACGACAAAATCATGAGCGAATCCGAGCAGTTGGCCCGGTCGAAAGGACAGTTGTAATCATGATTGGTCCAAACAACGCTACCTACACGCCCTACGGCGCGTATGAACTGAAAGCGAAGTACCAACGGAACTTCCTTTCAGCAACCGGCATGACCGTCGGACTGCTGGTGGCTATCCTGCTCACCTTCTGGATTATCAAAAAGGTCCAGGGTTCAGAGCAGGTCTTTATGGCCCCCACAGTGATTAAGACAATCGCCGATCTCGGCCCGCCGCCGACCATCGTGCAAAAGCCGCCGCAGGTGCAAGTTACTCAGCCGAACGTTGCCGTGCCAAAAGTGGGTATCCCGACACCGGTGGCTGACGAAGACGCGCCGGCCGACGATGTCGTCCTGGCGACCAAAGACGAATTGGCCGACATTGTTCCGCCTGATATTACCGCCTCCGGCGATGGCGACATCAAAGTCGACATCAACGAAGAAGACTACATTCCGGCACCGGGCGAGTTCCAGCCGCTGGAAGTCACACCGGAAGTGCTCAAAGAGGTTCAGGCAGAATACCCGCGTATGGCACGCGAAGCCCAGATGGAAGGGAAAGTCACGGTCTGGGGTCTGGTCGATAAAGACGGCAATGTGATCGAAACCAAGATTGCAAAGGCCTCCGGTTCGGAAACGCTCGACGAAGCGGCTCAAAGGGCTCTCATGCAGTTCAAGTTCAAACCGGGCATTCAGAATGGCCGGCCAGTGAAATGCTGGATCAGTAAGGTATTTACCTTTGAATTGAACTGATCGACGACAAACAGTTCAAGAGTCATCGCAGGTGACTTTGCAACCCCCGCGCCCAATCGCGGGGGTTTTTTGTGGGGAGAGATTGTGCTCTGTGCGCGGCAGGCTGACTGCCTGCCCGTCGTGTCGGGTGTCCTCACCCGACGCTCTCCTGTGCGCGGCAGACGTCCTCGTCTGCCCGTCTTCGCGTTTCTGTGCGTGGTGTACGTCCCCGTGCACCACGTCTTCATAGCGGCCGAGGACGACCGCCACGCATGGGTGGCACGGCCACAGCGTTGGGCCTTCGGCGCTTCGTATTGAGAGTAGAAATAACGGGC
>JBGAWZ010000355.1:0-2990 GCA_044227335.1 Candidatus Zixiibacteriota bacterium
AAGAGAACGATTTGCCGTTCGCATCTTTCCATGCCACATTCAGGTTGCGATAGGTCTTGGTAAACGTCATCAAGCCGATCACTTCCGGCGCGGTCTTGACCGTGCTGTCGATCATTGTTCGGCCAACAAGCTTGTATGTGCCTTCAATGTCGGCATGCTTCGGGTCGGTCGCCATGGCGGATGCAACTGTCATACACACCAGGGCCGCTACAGTTAGGAGAATTATAGCAGTACGCTTCACAAAGTCCTCCCTACGGTGAGGGTTAGAGGTTTTCGTAGAGTGATAACTATCCGCCGGATCACGCAAAGTCCCGACTAAGTAGCGAATAGCAAGGGCAAGAAAATAACAGAGAGCCAATCTGTCAATGTTTGTTTTTGGTCCTCTCTTTCGCCTGGGCTACTGCAATTCGGTCAGCGCTTGGTAAAATGTTTGCCAGTCTTCAATTCTGGTCGGTTTCTGTTCAAGTAACGCCGCATCCTCGGTAGTGAGCAGATTCTTGTCGACCATGACTAACAAGACATTGTCGTCAAACCAGGAATCATACATCGTCCAGAATCCACCACTCCCGGCGCTTGATCCCCATGAATTCTCAACTTTCCATTTCCGCACTGTTCCATCAAGCGCGGTATCCAATCCCAGGAGCACCATCGCATGATTCGGATTCTCATCCCGATACGCAATCCGGTCGGCCTTGTTGGTGGAGAAATCGATTCCCAGCGACGTACTGTAATCCCATACATTGGCCGCAAACATACCGCTGTCGCCGTAGTTGTCTCTGCCGACATCACAAGCGAACCAGACAATCTGGCTATCGCGAATCATTGCCTGCGCATACTTCTTCAGAGTAGCAATCGGCATGTTAAGAAATCGAATGTCCGGTTGCTCAAAGATATTCCTACTGCTGACCAGTTCGAAAAGCGTTTTGTCTTTCTCGGCCGGATTGTGGACTATTGCCACATAGTCAGTCGACAAGTCGCCGTACATTTCCACAAAAAATGTCTGCGGCGTGAAGGTCTTTTCCACCCATGTTTTCTTATCGCTCTTTTCCTCTTTCTTGGTCGAATCGGCAACGGCGAGTAGACCCGTATCTTTTTCCGGTGTCGCCTCGTACCTGAATACAAATTCCTTCGGTGGCTTGCCGTACGCGCAAATCAACAGGCGATAAATATCCCCAAGCATTTTCTCTTTGTACTTCCGAATGGCCGGCTCTTTCTCACCGGCCTTGGCCATCTGGCGAATTCCCGCGGCCGACTTGCGCAGCAATGTTGATAGGAGAGAATTGGTCGTTCCGGTGGAACTTGACTGTTTAGTTTCCGGCATCGCCGATGACGGCACCACGCCGTACTTGCGAATCAATCCTTCAAAGTATTGCCACCAGCCGCCGTCGCCGATCGGATTCTCAAGATACATCTGTAGTGCACGGTCGGTAATCGGCCGCTCCCGCATGGCGATCATGGTCTCAAGGAAGAAGTTGGATTTCTCCAGACGGTCGTAGAACGCAATGTATGCCTGGGATAGATTGAACTCCGAGAGTTTCAGCTTGGACATCGCCTTCGGCGTTACCGTATTCGCCCCCGCGAACATCCAGCACCGCCCGCTACTTTTTTGATCGATGACCTTCGAGCTCTTCAGCTCGAAATTGAAACGACCGTCGAATTTGGTGACCATCTCACGATTGAGGGAGAGGTCCTTGATGCTGTTGTTGGTCGCCGCATTGACAATACGCGTAAGCGACGGATCGCCCGCCAGCGCTTTATCAAAACCGGCCAGCGTTTCCGGTGTGATCGCGCCGGGTTTGGGTGTTTGGGCCATCGCCCCAGAGATCATGATCGTAAGAGAAAAGATGCCGAAAAATTTGGACACCGTCATCGCGAGTCTCCTTGTCTTTGTCGTGTCGCTTGCCAAGCATAAAAGGTGATTGACCATTCAACAACGAATACTATTGGCAAGGCCTGCCCGGCCTTTGTCACAATGAGGATAACTCAGCCCGCGTTGTGACAATGCGCGCGAGGCGTAAGCGCCGTCGTGCCAATGAGATGGGGCCGTTGCCACGCGAATTTCAATTTCATTTGTGATTTAATATTGAAACTGAAATTGCCGATACTATACTGAATGCAGAGTAGATCGTCCGCACCCGTTCGCTGTACAAGAATGTAGGCTAGTCACACATATGCTAAACCCGGTTTCCGAGTCAATGACAGAGTCCATTGTAGATACAGGTAATCCCGGCGAACACAATCGCCGCTATTTCTTGTGGATACTCTATCTGATTTCATTTGGCCTGCTGGTTTGGTGCGTCTACGAAGGGTACTCGTACTACATAACGCCATATATTGAGCGGCCGCATCACGAGGGGTATCGTATCTTCCGGCCCGCGGGTTCTGCCGGTTTGGCCTATGGCATTGCCGGCTCCGCCATGATGGTCCTCATGCTGATCTATTCGGTTCGCAAACGGACTCGCCTTATGGGCAGGTCGTTTCCGCTTCGCCGCCTACTCGACTTTCATATTTACTTGGGTGTGATAGGGCCACTCCTGATTGTCCTCCACACTTCGTTCAAAGTCCAAGGCCTGGTCGCAGTCAGCTTCTGGTCAATGGTGGCAGTTGCGCTCAGCGGATATTTCGGGCGGTATCTCTATTCTCAGGTGCCGAGAAATATGATGGGCGACGAACTCTCTCTGGCCGAACTTGAGGCCGTCGGATCAAGTATCTCCGAAGATCTCAAACGACGATTCCAGCTCGACGATGCTCTTCTGGCCAGAGTCGATCAATTGTTTATCACCACTCTCATACACAAACATCGTGGCGCCTGGGCGTCGGTCGTATCGCTTATGTTCGATGATCTCCTGCGCCCATTGACCAAGCGGCGTCTTCGTCGAATGCTGTCAGCGATCATCGTTCTTCCCGGGAAACAGGGGAAAGACCTGTTCGATATTTCATTTGAGCGAGCCATCCTGCGTCGTCGAATTGCTCTTCTGGCGCAAGTTCAG
>JBGAWZ010000356.1:0-2981 GCA_044227335.1 Candidatus Zixiibacteriota bacterium
CTCCACTTTTCTAAACAAAAAATCTGATTGGGTGATTCAATTGCGAGAGCGCATCAGACTCTTTGCCTTGTAATATACACAGGTAATTGTACACACACAATCAGGCAATGGTAAAGGGGGAATGATCTAGCCCGAAGGAAATTCGGCGGGAAAGCTAGCATCGTCTACCCTTCGCGTGCCGAGGACAAGTAGACCCTTCGACGGGCTCAGGGTGAAGTCGATTTTGAGCTTGGGAAACGTTGTGACTTCAGCCTGAGCTTATCGAAGCCTTACATCATGACCGGCATAACAAAGGCGGGTTCAATGACGAACCCGCCCTACAAGAAATATTCGGCGTATGCTTACGCTTTGGCTTTTTTGTACTTGCCAAACGAGTGCTTGGCCAGCGCCTTTTTGAACATCGCTTCCTGGCCAATCCAGAAATCGTGCATAGTGCAGGTTCCGACCTGTTCGCAGGAGCAACGGCCGCCTTCGGTGCAGAGATTGATGTGGATAGGGCCTTCGATGGCTTCAATAACGTCAAGGAATGAGACATCCTTCGAATTGCGCGAGAGGCGATATCCGCCGGTCACTCCCTGAAACGAAACCAGCACGCCGGCGCGGGTGAGGTCTTTGAGGATTTTAGCCAAAAATTCGCGAGGGATGGCTTCGGCCTCGGCTATGGCATTGATAGACGCCAGTTTCCCTTTCGGAAGATTGGTCAAGTGGCGGACGGCCCTAAGCGCGTAATCGGCTTTTCGTGATAACTGCATCGCTGTTTTCCCTTCTAAAGTGATCGGTCCTGTCAATTTCAGGCGGCAATCTCCCTGCCGCGGCATGGAACTACGATAGTGGAAAAGTTCCCCCGTACTTCCATATTAAACTATGATACGATCCCCGAGCCAATTAGTCCATAAATTTCTTGTGTTTTCGATATTTTTTTGTACTTTCGCAAAGGCCCTTGCACACAAAGACCATGTTGGCCCCCGTTAAGAAGTGCAACCAATTGACGATCAACTGGTTAAGACGGACGGAAAATGTGAGCGGGGCCGATTGGATATGAACTTTTTGAACCGTTGATTGTTACATCAGCGTGGAGTTAATTGATCCAGCATCACTGACGACAAGTAGTGGACAGATAAAGGATATACAAAAATGAGCGAACAGACCAAAGTCACCCCGGATCAGGTTGTGCATGTCACCCCCTCGGCAATCGAGGAACTCAAGCGCTTGATCGCGGCCGAAAACGAACCGGGATTGTTTGTGCGAATCGGTGTGTCGTCGGGCGGATGCTCGGGGATGTCGTATTCGATGGCTTTTGACAATAATCCCTCCGAGATGGATCGGGAGTTTGATTTCGACGGCCTCAAGCTTCGGGTGGACCTTAAAGCGCTCATGTACCTGGCCGGGACTACGGTCGACTACAAGAGCGGACTGCTCGGTGGCGGATTTGCCTTTAGCAATCCCAACGCCAAGCGCTCTTGCGGATGTGGCTCCAGTTTCACCTGCTAAAACTCTGCATCTGTGACCGACGCTCGCGACCCCGGGGCCACCAAATCCCCTGCATTTGTGATTGTTGATCCGCAGGCATTCCTCTCAAGTGGAATGTTCCGGCAGGATGACTTTCTGTTGGCTATCTCAAACCATGACTGGGCGGTGTATGCCGGCAAGAAAGTACTGGTGCGCGGATGCGGCTCGGCGCCGATTCCGCCGTGGGCGTATATGGCGATCGCGTCGCGCCTGACCGGCGTGGCCGATTCGATCCGATATGGCAACGAACATGACCAGGTTGTCACCTGGCGCGCAAAAAAGACTTGAACCTCTCCCCGTCATGATGTACGATGGACTCGATGAATGAGTCCGACTGAACACAAGGAATTGATTTCGATGCCGAAAATCCGGTTTTTGCCTGCTGACATAGAAGTTGAAGTCGAAGACGGCACCGCCATCTTGGACGCGGCGCTTGATAACAATATTCAGATCGATCACAACTGTGGCGGCAATTGCGCCTGCTCGACCTGCCATTGTATTATCGTGGAAGGATTCGATTCGCTGGCGGAAAAAACCGAAGATGAGATCGATATGCTCGACGAAGCCGAGGGTCTCACTGACACCTCGCGTCTGGCCTGTCAGGCGAAAGTTACTCAGGATTTGGTGGTCCGAATCCCCGACCGTGAATCGACCTGGGACGACGACACGTTCTAATATTTCCAAACTACTCCGACAGCACGAGTGATAAGCACAGATGAAAGGCCCGATGTAACTCGGGCCTTTTGAATCACTCATTGGTGTCAGATTTCCGGTGGCGGAATTTCACCGCAGTTGTCCACACAAGCGACAGGTGTTCCGTTGTAAGTACAATTGAAAGGTCCCCCGCATTCCACATCGTAAGAATTAGGGTAGTACTTATAGACTGCGTAAGAAGACTGAGTGCAGTCGCCAAAATCGGGTACTCTGCATCGGAGCTCGTAACATGTGAACTTGCATCCGACCGCAAGCGCTGGTTGTGGCAAAATGGCCGCAACTGCCATTCCAATTGTGAAACCCACAATTGCTGTTGCCAAAATCACTTTTGGCTTTCTCATAGTTTCACCTCCTTTCGATTGCCAGGGTTGGTATCTGTCTCATCTGCTCAAGAAACGGCTGATCAGTTCAAAGTCCAGATTCCCGTCGAAACCACTTTGAATGTGATAGATGATCCTGCTGGAGTCGATGCCGATTATCATGGGCCAAACGGTAAGTTCATACACGTCACTCCAGTGGCGTTTGTCAATGAACACCCAGTCGAACCCCCTCAACTCCGCGGCGAACAATTCAGCTTTGCCGTAGTTTATTGAGGGAGAAACAATGATTACGCTTGCATTCGAATTCAAATGTTTGTCACATGCTTTCTCCAGATATCTGAGAAGTAATACACAAGCTTCACAATCCAGGTCGACAAACACGATCATCACATCGTTAGTCTTGAAAATCGGGTCGAACTCGCCTGTCCCCCCTTCGGG
>JBGAWZ010000357.1:0-2977 GCA_044227335.1 Candidatus Zixiibacteriota bacterium
AGGTTCGCTCGACCATGAGAGCTATTTCCTGACTCTGGAACGGCTTGGTGACATATTCATCGGCGCCCAACAACAAGGCATCCTTTACCGAATACGTATCGCCGTAAGCGGTCATCATGATTACCGCCGTGGTCGGGAAATCTTTTTTGATGGCCTGCAATAATTCAAATCCGTTCATTTCGGGCATTTTGATATCGGAAATCACAATGTCGAATTTTCGTTCGGCCAGCAGGCGAAGCGCTTCGCGGCCATCGGATGCCAGCGCGACTTGAAAGCCGTCGCGGCATAATATCTTCTCAACCAATTTCCGCATCATAAGTTCGTCGTCGACAACCAGAATGTTGATAGTCTGTTTCATTGCAACAAATCCCCTCTGTTTCCGGTGTTGAATCAACGGCCCTGTTACTTGATCCTCAGCGAGCGGCTCACTTCGGCCACGAATTCTTCGAGAAGGATCGGCTTGTACATCACCCGACTTGCTCCCTGTACACCCGCCTGAGTGACCATCCGGTCGGTTGCGTTGCCGGTGATGACCATAACTGGAGTACGCGGCGCACGCGCCTTGATCTCAGCAAGGGCATCGACTCCCGACATCTCGGGCATGATCAGATCCATCGTGACCAGATCGTACTGTCCGGTCTCGATCTTCTCAATCGCTTCGGATCCGGAGCCGGCCAGATCGATTTCAAACGCCTGGGTCAGATCACAAAAGTCCTTGAAGACATCGCGCACCCAGCGTTCGTCGTCCACAATCAAAATCCGGTACGGCTTACCCCGCCCGGCGGCGGCTTTGGCCAATTTTTCCAGTTCGGCGTTCATGGTGGTCATCATGTGGTATCTCTTCTGTTAGAGTATTATCGGTTTTTGCAGGACTTTCGTTTACTCGTCGGTTCTCGGTGTTTCTGCGCCACCCAGTTGCCTGAGCAGATTTCCGCATTGGTTCAAAATCCCCTGCAGTCTCTGCTCGATATGGTCATGGGAAACTCGGCCGCTCGGGATTTCATACACCATGACTTCATTATTGCGGGCGGCGTTGAGCACTCCGGCCAGATCAGTCACCACTCGTACCGTGGCGTTGACGAGCCGTACAAACTCCGGCTCTAAACGATCCAGTGTCGCCGAGCCTTTATCGGCACGCGCCTTGGCCAGATAGAGCGCAATGTTGAGCGCCAGCGCCTTTACTTCATCACTTAAGCTGTCTACCGAGGAGAGTAGCGCCAATTCGTTTTTGCGGACTCGGTCAGTCGCGGGTGATTGAGCAGTTTTTTCTTCCATAACGTTCCGTCACTTGACCGTCGACTTCTCAAGGTTTAACATCCGCTCCCCGGTTCCCAGATACGATTCGCTGACAACCTGATTGATCTCGATCAGTTTGCGATTCGTTTCCGAAATACGAAGAGCCGCTTCTTCGATTCTGCGAAGGCGTGATAGCGCCTTTTGGGTCATTGTCGTATTCTCAACAAGCATACACTGGACATTGCCGATGACAATCGCCAGCGGGTTATTGATTTCGTGATTGACTGTCGCCGCCAATTGAGCAACGCTGGCCAGCGTCTCCTGAGCGACCAATCGTTCCTGGGCCGTCTTCAGCCTTCGATGGGCCTCTTCAAGTTCGGCATGTTGCCGCGTAATCGTCCGCTCGAATTCGCGCCGCTCTATTGACACTGAAAGCTGATCGGCGATCACCGTCATCAGACGAACATGCTTCTCGGCCAGCGCTCCGGGTGCACGACAACCCAAACTAACTACTCCAATCGGCTTGCCGCCGCTATTGAGCGGCACCGCCAATACAGTTGCAAAGTCGGTTCGCGGATCGAAGTGTTCACTTTGATTCCGTTCTGTCAGCAAAAGTGGCTTATCGATCACCGATACAAAGCCCGCAACTCCTGAACCATGCCCGACATTCAAAAACGACAATATGTCAACTTTTCCGTTCACTTCGGCGCGCTGTTGAAAGCTCTGCCGTTCGGCGTCCCACAGATAGAGCGTGGCGGCGTCATACGGCACTGCCGTGGCTATTTTCTCAAGCACTGTTTGATAGATCGACTCATCGCCTTTTCGGTCGCTACAGAGCGCCGAGATTTCAGCCATAAGCCCGATCTTTTCCCAAAACCTGGTCTGCTCGGCCGCGTTGTCTTTACCCTGTTGTTGTGCCGTCACGTCATTTCCCCCGCATAAGGTTTTTGGCCTCAGTAACCAGTTGGTCGGCCACTTTTTGCTCGAGCTGACCCAAAAATTTCACTTTCTCTACGGCCGTCAAATGCAGATCGGGATCGTGTTTGTCATCTTCCATACTCGCCTGAAATACACGCGGACCGCGGAGTTCAGTCACAAACGGCTCAGCCGCTAACAGGCGTGGTTTTTGCAAGTCGATAATCCGCAATTCGCCCTCAACAATTCCGAACACCTCGTATTTCTGGAATATGAGCGGCATATTGAAAGTTTTGCGCGTCTCAAATCGTTGGCTGGCGACTCGAACTACTATTAGATACCGCCCTCCCGCCTTGTTTCCCCAGGCAGTCAGGGAATCGAAATCCCGCGACGCCGCCGGAAACGGCGGCATGCGGCCGTCGATATCTTCCGTCATCGTAATCGCCATATCGGCCGATCGTCCCAGTGTCACCGCCAATCTTTCCGGCAAGCGGGATTCGATCCACCCCGACGGCGAGCTTTCGACATGCAAGAGCACATCGCGCTTGGTGCCGGATATAGCCAGGCATACAAAGACGAGCACTGCCAGTGTTGCGATCACACCGACTCGCAGGACCGACCACCCTGACCTAGCGGCTCGGTGTTTCATTTTCCCGGTAGACATATTTGCTCAGCACCTGCTTGACGCGTTCATTGAAATCGGCGCACGAATCGCCTAGCAGATCGATCTCGGCGCGCGACAACAAATCAGGGAGCTGTTTTCGACTCACGAACTCAATTCCGGTAATGTATACACCTTCGTCAGCGTCACTGCGCTTGATCATGC
>JBGAWZ010000358.1:0-2976 GCA_044227335.1 Candidatus Zixiibacteriota bacterium
CAAGAATGTCATCATGCTGACCTGCGACGCCTCCGGTGTCATGCCCCCGATTGCCAAACTCTCCCCCGAACAGGCGATGTACCATTTTATTTCCGGCTACACATCCAAAGTCGCCGGAACCGAAATCGGCCTGGGCAAAGAACCTGAGCAGACTTTCTCTGCCTGTTTCGGTGCGCCGTTCATGGTGCATCATCCGTATTTCTATGCCGAAATGCTCAAGAACAAGATTCTCAAACACGGCGCCACCTGCTGGCTGGTCAATACAGGTTGGACTGGCGGACCCTATGGCATCGGCAAACGTATGTCGATTCACCACACTCGCGCTCTGCTCAACGCCGCCCTCGAAGGCAAGCTCCTGCAAGTAGACTTCACCGTTGATCCCGTCTTCGGTTTCGCTGTTCCGAAATCATGTGAGGGCGTCCCCGAGCGAGTACTCGATCCGTCGAAAACTTGGGATGATCCCTTTGCCTATCAGGACAAATACCTGCAACTGGCCTCGCTCTTTATCGAGAATTTCAAGAAATTCCGCGACGGTTGCCCGCCGGAGATTGTCAACGCCGGACCGGTCAAACGGGAGTTTGTCACCACCAGAAAGGGATAAGCGAAGTTGCCGACCTATCAATACCGCTGTTCACACTGCGGCCATGAATTCGAAGAATTTCAGTCGATGACTGATGACCCGATTGAGCTGTGTCCCCAGTGCGGAGACAAAACTCATCGGGTCATCTCCGGTGGCGCCGGATTTCTCTTCAAAGGGTCCGGCTTCTATATCACCGACTACCGAAGTAAAGACTACAAATCCAAAGCCGACGCCGACAAACCGTCTTCATCAACTTCCCCCACAACGCCAACGACTCCGGCGTCCAAACCACCGGCATCGACTCCGCCCCCCTCGACCTCAACCGGCAAAAAAACCGCGGATTCTTGACGGACTGACTCTAGTTTAGTGGAGCGACCACCGATGGCGAGTCACTTCGAACAACTTCGAGCGAGACTATCCCATCCCGGTTCGCTTCTAACCGATCCGTCCCAATTCGGCGATTACACGCACGACGCCACAGCTTACAACTCAACGCCAGCCGCCGTACTCAAGGCGCACTCCGCAGACGATATCGCCACGGCTGTCACATTTTGTAGCGAACACTCGATCCCAATCACTCCGCGAGGAGCAGGAACCGGCTTGTCCGGCGGATGTGTCGCTACTCCCGGCGCTTTGGTAATCTCAACAGAACTGCTTAATCAATTGGAAATTAACTTTTCGACTATGACCGCCATCTGCGGAGCGGGAGTCATTACCAAAGACCTCGAAGAAGCCGCGTCCAAAGTTGGTCTCACCTATCCCCCCGATCCGGCGAGCTGGAAAGAATCAACCCTTGGCGGAAATGTCGCCGAGGGCGCTGGTGGCCTGCGGTGCAAAAAATTCGGCGTGACCAAAGACTATGTGATTGGACTTGAGTCGGTCCTCCATGACGGCTCGATACTTGGTACTGGGTATTTCAATCAGAACAGAGGACTCAATCTCGGTGATTTGCAGGTCGCCTCTGAAGGGACACTTTCAATCGTGACCCGCATCGCGGTTCGCTTATCGCCGCCGATCGAAAAAGGCTCGACCATCCTTGTCGCTTTCGATCACCCCAAGGGCGCCGCGCAAACCGTAGCCGATATCACCGCCGCTGGGATTATCCCGACAATTCTTGAGTTTCTCGACGGCGACGCCGCCGCCTGCTCCAACGCCTACGAGAAAACTGAGGGCCTCGATTCAGTCGCCGCACTACTTCTGCTGGAGACAACCTCAGATGATCGCAACCAACAAGCCGCTCGAATCGAGCAAATCTGCCGAGACAATAATTCAGTGTATTTCCGCCGTGAGGACGACCCCTCCCGCGCCGAAGAACTCTGGCGAGTCCGGCGCAATCTATCCAAAGCGATCAAACAATCGGCCGCCTCTCGCATCTCCGAGGATGTAGCTGTCCCCAACAGCAAATTCCCGCAATTGGTGCAATGGGTCGCCGATCAAAATGGCAAACACGGCCTGCGGGTAAATTCGTTCGGCCACGCCGGCGACGGTAATCTGCATGTCAACTTTCTAGCGGGTGACACCGAACCGGCCACTATGGCACTGATCGAAAATCAGATCGACCGACTGATGCGGGTCACTCTGGAATTGGGCGGGACGCTCACCGGTGAACATGGTATCGGTTTAGCCAAAAAGAAATACTTGTCATGGGAATTCGATTCCGCGACATTGTCGTTTATGAAGACGATCAAGTCGGTGTTCGACCCGAACGGCCGTCTGAATCCCGATAAACTTCTGGGTTGAACCGCCCAGCGCTCGCATGGTCCCAAGGAGGGACTTGAGTATGAAATCACGGATGTCCATCCTCGGCGTCGCCTTGTTCTGTCTGGCTGGATGCCTGGTCCCTTCGCTTCATCCCCTCTACAACGAAAGCGACAAGTTGGTCATCCCAGAACTTGCCGGTGACTGGACAACTGAAGACGGCGATGCCCTCTGGCTATTTCAGACCGAACCGGATTCTTCGTATGCGCTGGCGTATGTCGAATCAAACGACACCTCGTGGTTTGTCGCCCATTTGCTTTCGCTCGGCAACGACCTCTTCATGGACATGTACCCCGATCCGAGCGACGTATTATCCGACGCTTACAAAGAACATCTGATCGGCGCCCACACGTTTTCGCGGATTGAGCTCGACAGCAACGGCCTGACAATTTCAGTTCTCGATTCAGATTGGCTCCGCGGACAAGTAGAGTCAGGAAGCCTCAAGATCGCGCACGAGCTACTCGGTCCCGGCGATTTGGTGCTCACGGCCGGCACCGATGATTTGCAGAAGTTCATTGGATCCATCGCGGACGATTCTTTAGCATTCGCATCTATTCAATTGACTAAAGTTGGCGCCCCCGACGATTCGATATAGCCCTTAAAGACCCACGATACCCCTCTTTAGAAACACTCGACTT
>JBGAWZ010000359.1:0-4839 GCA_044227335.1 Candidatus Zixiibacteriota bacterium
GATCGGCATTCTGCTTGGCCAGCATCTCGAGTAGCTTGACTGTAGCGAACATACCGTCAGCGCCCAATTGGAAACGCGACAACAGAAATCCGCCGCGGGTGCCGCCGACATAATCGATGTCTTCGCTTTTGAAGGCCTGCATCATGGCCAGATGATCGCTGCGAACGCGCGTGACTTGCACGCCGTACTGCTCGGCTATCTTCTCAATTCCCATGCTGGCCATAACGGGAACGGCGATTTTGCGCGATTGATACGTGCCCAGGTATAGCGAGGTCACAATCAATAGCAGGAGCTGATCCGAAACAACTTGCCCGTTGCGGTCAACAACAGTGATTTTCTCGGCGCTACGAGACAGTTGAATCCCCAGATCAGCGCCCAACGACTTCACGATCGAGGCCATGGTGTTGAGCGATCTGTGGGTGTCGGAAAGCGGCAAGTTCGGATCGGGGTAGGCGTTTAGTGAAATCAATTCCGTATTCAGTGCGCTGAACAATCCCCCGAATATTTCCGAGGCACCGCCGTGGCCGAAATCAATCACCAACTTAAACGCCCGCTTGGCGATCGCTTCCGAGTCGACGTGTTTGAGGAAATCCGCGCGATACGATTCAACCGTGCGCGTCGGGTAATCGAGATGTCCGACCTGCTCCACCGAGGCCCGACGGAAATCCTCGCGAGCAAACAACGTCTCGATCGAGCGCGTCTTGCGCGTCGGCAGGTCCATGCCGTCTGGTCCGAGGAAGATCATATCGGTAATGTGGTATTGCGCCGGATTCTGGCGGACGTGAACGCCGCCGCCATGCCGGCCCGATTTGAGTTCGTAGCGCATGATCGGAATCGGCAGCGTACGCAGATCGACGACATTGATACCGCAAGAGAGCAATCCCGAGATGAAACTGCGCGAGAACACTCGCGATGCCGAGGACACGCCGCGACTCACAACTATCGACTCGCCTCGCAAGAGCGTCGCACCAAAAGCGCACCCGAGTTTAGCGGCAAATTCCGGGGTCAGCTCGATGTTGCCAAGTCCGGACACTTTCGAGTCCGAAAACAGCTCGCGATTCCATTTTTCTCCCCAGATCAGCGACGATGACACGGTCGCACCGGCCTCGACCTCTTTACCCGGCCAAATCTTGCAATTAGCTTTGACTGTTGAACCCTGACGCAGGATTACGTGGTCGCTGATGACCGCCTCTTCGTTGATCGAGACATTTTTCTCGACCGCGACGTTGTTGCAGACGATCGCCTGCGTAATTTGAGCACCTTCTCCAACCTCGGTGTCGTGCCAGATGACGCTGCCTTCGATTACAGCTTTCGAGGCTATCCTACAGCGGTCGCCGATCACAGAATTACTAATTGAGGCGCCGGCTTCAATGATGGCGCCGTCGCCGATAATCGCCGCTCCGGCAAAGTGCGCACTTTCATCGACATGAAACTCGCGGTTGATCCAGATCGTCGCATTCTCGCGGTGAAGCTGATTGTATGTGGTCTCAATCTTGACTTTCTCGTTCAGAATATCGATATGGGCGCGTTGATACTCAGAGAGGTTGCCAATGTCGCGCCAGTAACCCTCGGCGACATAGCCGTAGAGCTTCTCGTTATCTTTCAACATGCCGGGGAAGAGATTCTGCGAAAAATCGAAATTCTGCCCCTTGGGAATTCGCTCGAACACCTGCGGCTCGAGAATGTAGATACCGGTATTAATCGTGTCGGAAAACACTTCACCCCAGGTTGGTTTCTCAAGAAATCGCGAGATTCGACCTTCCTTGTCCGTGATTACCACGCCGTAAGCCAGGGGATTTTCCATCCGCGTCAGGATGATCGTCGCGGCAGCGCCTTTCTCCTCGTGGAACTTGATCGCAGCCGTCAGGTCAAAATCTGTCAAGACGTCACCGCTGATCACCAAAACGCGATTGCCTTGATAAAAATCCTCCGCCGCCTTCACTGCTCCAGCAGTCCCAAAGTCGTCCTCGGCAAGAAGGTACTTCATGCTGACACCGAACCCGGATCCATCCTTGAAGTAGCCCTTGATCTCCTCCCGCAACCGGCCGCGTAGTAGGGAAATGAGGGAAAGAGGTTGCCATTTAGGAAGTGAGCATGATTGGCATGGATATCGAGCCCTGTGAAGCCGGCGCGGGCCAAAAACGCATCAATATAAAAGTCGAGTCCATCCGAGACGATATGCAGCGGAATCCGATGTTTACCCAGCAGGTCGACAAACTCCCGAAATCCCTTCTCGATCTCGATCCGATTGAGAGCCTCAATCATCTCTTGCCGCGACGCCTTAATATAGTGACACTCGCGCCAGAGGCATTCGCGTGAGCTGATCTTCTGGTCGATCCAGAGCCTTACCGTGCCGGAATTGCGCTTGGAGGAAAAGTAGTTGAAGAGGGAGGCACCGACATCCTTGGCCGAAATCGTGCCATCAAAGTCGCAAAAGACTCGAAGCGGACGATTTCTCAACCGATCCATGAGAACACCAACCACAGCACCGAGAGTATTCCCCCACTGACCGCAAGCGGAACGATGCGGCGAACCGCCATAATGACCGTAAACAGCATTAGTGCTGCGGGGATCACGAGCAGATAGACCCTGACCAAAATCTTTGCTTCTGTGCCGCCATCGGGCTGACCGCTAAACCAGGAGAAGACTCCGGCAGCTATCAGAAGACCAATGATTATCCAAAGGACAAACTTATAGACTAGGCCCATTGTTTGTTCGGGAGTTGTGTGCATTTAACCTCGTGCGACCTTGAGTATCATGGTGACCGCTGTATACAGCAAGACTGCAGCAAACAGGAACTTGATGTACACAGATTCGATCTTGTGAAAGACGCTTGACCCCAAATAGGCTCCAGCAATTGTTCCCAACGCGGCAAACGAAACTGATGTCGCTGGAACCTCGCCCCGACTTAAGTAGGGGATGACGCCGACCGCCGCGCTGATTCCCAACATCATTGTCGAGGTCGCCACGGCATGCTTAACGGACTTTCCGAGAATCACCTGGAGAATCGGCACCTTCACGGCGCCGCCGCCGACTCCGAGCAACCCAACCAATCCGCCGGCGAAGACTGAAGCACCCATGGCCAGCGGATAGGCATGCCGAAATGCATCCGCCTGAGCTCTGCTTTCGTCTTTCTTGACGAGCATCGTGGCGGCCACAATAATTAGTAAAGTGGCAAAGATAATTGCGATCACGTGTTCGGACACCATTCCAGCCAAACTTCCGGCGGCATACGACCCGATGATCGTCGTCGTTTCCAGATAGAACACGGCTTTCAAGTCAACCAGACCGGAATTGAGGTACTTCGTTGCTGAAGTCACGGAAGTCGCAATGACACAGCATAGGGACAAAGCGACAGCATTGTGGATAGGCATCTTTAGCAACTGCAAGAATATCGGCACAAGCAAGACACCGCCACCGACTCCCAATACGGAGGAGAGAGCACCCACTGCGGCGCACAGCGCGAATATCAACAGGTTGTCGTTCACCGGGAAATCCGACCGCGAATCTGGGTTAAGGCTTCATCGAGGCAGGGGTCGGTGGTGCGGGCCCGCAGTCTTAGGGACGGGGAACCGCCGGTTTTCACCCTGAAGAATGTCAGTATCAGGCTACGCACAATTTCTTCGCGGTATTCGTCCAGGTCCGGCGCAGATAGCTCCCGCTGAGTCAAGCGCATGTGCAGATATACCGGACCCATTTCCGGGGCCATTTCGTTGATTCCCAAATCGCTCAGCGCTTCCGCGAGGGGATCGTAACGAAAGTGCCGCTTGTCCAGAAATGCTTTGAATGCCGTAAAGAGGGAGTCTTCGTCATCTTCGCTCGGAACACCGGAAAATTTCGAAGAGGTGGCAAAATCCAGCAAGTAGCCGCCGTGAATCAAGTCGAAGAGTAGGGGTGTCATCCCCCGTTCCCCACAGGGCTGCTCAGGGTCAATCGCGGTGTCTGACTTTCTCGAAAGTGTATCGGACTTGGAACTGTCCTCAAATTCTCGGAAATCGTGGAAGACGGCTTCATTGAGAGAGACATAGAGCTTCCTTCCACTGCGGAGCGGAATTTCGTCCACAACAGAAGGCGACCCGGCAGTTGCTGAACCCATGGTCGATACTGACTTCTCAGCACCTAGCTTTCGCGCGATTAACTCGCTTGCGCCCTTGGTTGTCCCGTCGATCAGGACCACTGTCGGCCTGGAAGCAATGATCTCCGACAGTTTCTCGGCAATGTGCTCAGCCTGCTCGTTGTTTTCTCCACGCGACCCGCGTAAATCGATGATGAAGGCGCCGACTGATTTGGCGCCCAATTCGGAAAGCTCTTGCTCTCGTCCCTCCAGCGATGGAAGCGCAGGAGCAAAGTAGCCGATCGAGTCGACCTGATCGACGATCTGTCGCGAACTCGGTTCTGAGGCCGCGATACGCACCGTCACACTTTCGCGGTGACCCTCGCGTTCGAAGAAGATTCTCGTTTCGCCTTCTCGCAATGAGTTCAAGTATTGAACGAGGTTAAGAAACATATCCTCTCGCAGGCTGTCGATTCCCGTGATCTTGTCGGCGGGTTGAAGGAATCCCTGGAAGGGCGAGGTATTCGAGATGGCCATGATCTCAACAGCGCTGTCGAGTGGCGACAGTGTCAGCCCCCAGTCCCGGCGGCCGGGTAAGCTTGCGGCAGTTTCGCGCTCACCAGAGAGTTCGACCATAAAAGGAATCACATCCTGCATTCCGCGCCAGGCATCGGCAAATATATGCTCCGGTGCAATTTCACCGTAGTAGCGGCTGGCAAGAAGCTCCGACTGTCGTGCTAATGATATCATGACCCGAAATAGCGAATCATTAATGCACAAATAGG
>JBGAWZ010000360.1:0-2967 GCA_044227335.1 Candidatus Zixiibacteriota bacterium
GGTCGAGCACAGCGAGAGGTTTCGACATCTTGACTTCACCCTAAGCTTGTCGAAGGGTCCTGTTTGCCTTACCTTTCCCCTCATGCAACTCGTCCTCGCCACCAATAACCGCGACAAAATCACCGAGATTCGTCATCTCTTGGACGACCTCCCTGTGACCATCCTCACCCGCGACGACTTTCTGGAATTCCCCGATCCCGACGAAACCGGTGCCACGCTGGTCGAAAACGCCGTCATTAAGGCCAAAGCGATTGCCGAATTTTGCGGCCATCCCGCGCTCGCGGACGACTCCGGCCTCGAAGTCGACGCCTTAAACGGCGCACCGGGTGTCTATTCGTCTCGCTACGCCGGCGAGAATGTCACTTACGCCGACAATTACACCAAGCTGTTACGTGACCTTGGGGGTATCCCGCGCGAACAACGCACCGGCCGTTTCCGCTGTGTGATTGCCATCGCATGGTCACCCGACGACATTCAAACGGTCGACGGCGCCGCTGAGGGCTTGATCACCGAAGATATCGCCGGCACCAAAGGATTCGGCTACGATCCGGTCTTTTTCTATCCCCCGCTAAACAAACGCTTTTCCGAAATGACCTTAGAGGAAAAAAACCGCGTCTCCCACCGCGGCCTTGCCCTTCAAAAAGCACGGACAGTGATTATTCAAAGATTGAACTCACTGCGAGCTTAGGTTTCCGCGGACGGGGACGTCCGCGTTGCACTGATCGTTCGGTCTACGCAAATAGTGCGAGGCAGACGTCCTCGTCTGCCCGTATGTACATCTGCCAATCGGACAGCAGTAGGTCGGGTTGACGATCCGCCTTTGGCGGATTGGCTACCCGACGACTTTTAGCCGAGAGAACGAACGTGTCGGGTAGTCTGCGCTCCGCAAACGGAGCTTGCCAACCCGATCTACCCGTCTAGGTTTCTTAGATGCTGAAATGCGCTCGCACTGATTACGACAATTGAGGTGATCGGAACGTCGCCCTGAGCGCAGTCGAAGGGCGTCATCTCCCTACACCCCCACTACTTCCTTCTTCCCCTGCTTCTTCCCTTCAATAGTCAGATCTCCATCCTTCGCATCAACCACCAGCGTTTGACCCGGCACAATCGATCCACTAAGGATTTTCTTGGCAATCTCCTGCGCCAGTTCCTTGCTGATATACCGCTTGATCGGCCGCGCACCGAATGTCGGATCATACCCCGACTCCGCAATCTGGGCCACCGCAGACTCGGTAACTTCGAGAACTATCTCCTTCTCTTTAAGAAGCGACTCAAGCCGGTGCAACTGTAGTCGCACGATTTGTCGAATTTCGATCTTTCCAAGCGCCGAGAAGACAATTGTCTCGTCGATTCGGTTCAGAAACTCCGGCCGGAGCGAGTTGCGAAGCGTCAACAGCACATTCTTGCGAATCATCTCGTATACCGACTCCCGGTTGTCGTCATCGATCTTTTCCGACTCGGCTTGAATATACTCCGCCGCGATATTCGACGTCATGATCAACAGTGCATTCTTAAACGACACCGTTCGACCCTGATTGTCCGTCAACCGGCCGTCGTCGAGCACCTGCAAAAGCACATTGAACACTTCCGGGTGCGCTTTCTCGATCTCGTCAAGCAGCACCACTGCATACGGCCGCCGCCGCACTGCCTCAGTCAACTGCCCGCCCTCATCGTACCCGACATACCCCGGAGGGGCGCCGATCAAACGCGAGACCGAGTGCTTCTCCATGTATTCCGACATATCGATTCGCACGATGGCATCCTCGGAGCCGTACAGAAATACGGCCAGTGCCCGCGCCAGTTCGGTCTTGCCAACACCGGTCGGCCCAAGAAATATGAATGATCCAATCGGTTTGTTCGGATCAGACAGCCCCGCACGGTTCTGCCGTACGGCGTTCGACACCGCCGTCACCGCTTCATCCTGTCCAATCACCCGCTTGTGCAATTCTTCTTCCAGTCGCAGTAAGCGAGCGGTTTCCGACTCGGTCAGTCGTGTGACAGGTATTCCCGTCCATTTCGAGACAATTTCAGCGATCTCGTCTTCGTCGACTACTTCCTTGAGCAACTGCCGATCTTTCTGAATCGACGCCAGCGAATGAGTCAGAAACTCAAGTTTCTTCTCCGCCTCTGCGATCTGACCATACTTGATCTTTGCCGCCAATTCGTAATTTGATTTTCGCTCGGCGTCTGCCGACTTCACTTTCAAATCTTCGATTTCCGATTTGATCTGACGAATCGTATTAACCGTATCTTTCTCTTTCAACCACTGCGTTTTCAGATCGTCCCGCTGAGCATACAGATCCTTTAGCTCCCCCTCAATCGGCTTGAGCCGCTCGGAGGCATCTTTCTCCCGCTTGACACCTTCTTTTTCGATCTCAAGCTGACGAATCCGCTTTTCGACCGAATCCAACTCTTCGGGCATCGACTCCATTGAAATACGCAATTCCGCCGCCGCCTCGTCGATCAAATCAATCGCTTTGTCCGGCAGGAATCGATCAGCAATGTACCGATCCGAAAGCTTTGCCGCCGCGACTATAGCGCCGTCGGAGATTTTGATTCCGTGAAACACTTCATACTTCTCGCGCAGTCCGCGCAGTATCGAAACCGTGTCTTCCACCGACGGCGGCTCGATCAGGATCGGCGCAAAGCGGCGTTCCAGCGCGGCATCTTTCTCGATATGCTTGCGGTATTCGTCCAGGGTGGTCGCGCCAATAAACCTGATTTCACCTCGCGCCAGCGCCGGCTTGAGCATGTTGGAGGCATCCATCGCCCCCTCGGCCGCTCCCGCTCCGACAATCGTGTGCATCTCGTCAATGAAGACGACAATCCGGCCATCCGACGCCGCTACTTCTTTGAGAATCGCCTTGAGCCGTTCTTCGAATTCCCCGCGGAATTTCGATCCGGCGATCAGAGCGCCAAGATCAAGCGCTACCAATTGACGGTCCTTCAATGTCTCCGGCACCTCAC
>JBGAWZ010000012.1:0-13597 GCA_044227335.1 Candidatus Zixiibacteriota bacterium
AATGGCCTTTTTTCGCAAACGCCGATTGGCATCATCAAACTGAAAGACAGTATTACTGTCAGCGCCCTTACCTCCGACGGTTCCGGTCTCTGGGTGGGCACCGACGGCGAGGGGCTGTATCGCTGGGACGGCGAGTCATTCCAAAAGCGTTTCCTCTCGCGTGATGAGTCGCTCTTTAACAACGTGACCGCGCTGGCGTACAACCACAATCATCTCTATCTCGGCACCGATCAGGGATTGTTTGTTCACGACGGCGGCAAGTGGAATCCGTTTGATTTCACCTGCGGACTTCCGTCGAATGTCGTGACCAGCATCGACGCCTCCAACTGGATAGTCTATATCGGGACTGATAAGGGATTGGTTACATACTACAAAGACGTTTTCAAACCGGTAGAGGGGTTCTCAGGTCAGCAGATTGCGGCCGTCCGCAAGGTGGACCGTCAACTGGTCGTCGCTACGACCGACCAGGGCTTGTTTGTCAAGACTGGTAACAAAGTGGCGGCGCTGGTTTCGGTGCCGCACGATGAGTTGCAGGTTGCGCTTATCGAACAGTGACCTCCATCACCACACGGGGCGTGGGAGCGCAATCGCCCCGCCTCGTGTGCGTTTCAACTCGTAGGGCGGGTCCGTCTTCGAACCCGCCTTTGTTCGTAAGTCACCCTGAGCTTGTCGAAGGGTCCGCGTGTCGTCACGCGTCCTCACGTGACGGCGCTTTTGTTATGTGCATGGTGCACTCCCGTTGCGTCATGCCCTACCCCTCCGAGACCTGACGCTTCCATGACTCGGCCTTGAGTGTCCTGAGGAACTTGCTTCGAGAGAGATCTTCCACTCGGTGATAGCACGCTTGCGACAGGCCGTACTAGAACAAAACGAACACATGGCGAAGAATCATATATATCCCTATGAGGATGAAGATGACCGCAGTAGCGATGCGTACCCAACTCTCAAAACGTTGGATGCCGACGAAAAGGCCGCTGATCGATTTCACACTGAATGCCAAAGTGATGCCAACCACCAGCACCGGCAGACCCGTACCTATTCCGTAGAGCGACGGCAACAAAATATATGACTGGTGCTTCACTGAGAGCGGAATCAAGCTACCGAAAAACAGGGCCGCCGAGATAGGGCAGAATGAAAGCGCAAAAATCGCACCGAGGAAACTGGCCCACCAGAGACTACCGCGTGTAGCACGTTTCTGCATCTTCTCGCTCGGCGATATTCCGGGGACAGTAAATGATAGCCAACCCAACAGCACCAGGCCGACCAAAATGAGAATCGGACCGAGCAGGCTGTTCATGTATTTCTGCAGAAAATTCGAGACACCGGGAATCGACAGCACGCCGGCAGTCACGATTGCACCGACAACAATATAGGAAAGCATCCGCCCGACCACATAAAGAACGCCTGCCCACACGGCATGGCTACCGCTACCAACGTGTTTACCGATGTAAGAAACGGCCGCTATATTGGTGGCGAGGGGACACGGGCTGATCGACGTGAGTATCCCCAACCAAAGCGAAGTGAACACTGCGGCGAGTAAACTCTCCATAGCAAACTACTTCGTTGAATCCAGGAACAACCGTACCTCGTCTTGGATATAGGTGCGGAATTTCGCCTGATCGCCAAGCAAATCCCACACTTTGTCCAGGTTTTTCCAGCGAGTTTCTCTTCCTTTGTGCACGTCGGATAGGACTACTGACCTGGTATAGAGCTGATAATCCTCCAGGAAGTGTTCATTTTGCGAGGAATCGGTATTGACTAAGCGCCACTCCAACAAACCGGACCTGAGTGTTTCACCGAAAGCACTGTCTATCGCTTCTTTAGTGTACGCTTCGATCTTGAGACATGAGGCGCATCGAACATTTCCGTGGAAGTAGTAGGCAACGACGTGGTGCTCAATTTGCCTTGTCGCACGGAGGGTATCCGCAGTCAGAATCGACGAATCTCTGGCAACTGACTTGCCTTCCGTTGTCTTTGCGGGCTCTGTGTTCACAGTGTCTTTGCCATCTACGGCCCTTCCCGTTAAGGCCCAAATGCCGATGACAATTGCGACGGCGACATGAAGCCCGTGTCGAAATGCGTTTCTGTTGTTCATACCTTCTCCTAAAGCAAATCCGGATTGTTACTTGCCTAGTATCCGTCTGAGCTCCTCAACCGACGGGACCTTTCCCGAGAATTGGACCACACCGTCGACAACCAACGCCGGTGTCGAGATGACACCGTATCCCATTATTGCGACAATGTCCTCGACCTTTTCGATCTTGGCTTCGAGATTGGATTGCAAAACGGCAACCTGCGTATTGCTGTAAAGTTGCTTACAACGTGCGCAACCCGGCCCGAGTACTTGGATGTTCATATACTCTTCTTTCCCTTGTCAAAAGTCATAATATCGCATTGAACAAATATCCCACGCCGATTATGGCGACCGCGACGATCCCAAAAAATGTCAACAACAGCCGCATCTTCAGCACGTTTTTCAGGATGATCGCTTCGGGAAGAGACAGCGAGGTGACCGCCATCATAAAGGCGAGAACCGTTCCGATCGCCATCCCTTTTTCCATCAGTGCGTGAACAATTGGGATTACTCCGGCGGCGTTGCTGTACAATGGCACACCGATCAAGACTGCGATCGGGACGCCAAGTGGATTGTCCGGACCGGCATACGTTAGCAGAAACCCTTCCGGCGCGTACCCGTGGATAAATGCGCCGATCGCGATTCCTCCGATAACAAATAGCCAGATCTTCTTAAGCAAACCGGCCGTATACTCCCTGGCATACGCAAGTCGTTCCTGCCAGAGCATACGCTCGTCTGTTCCGGTTCCAACTTTTATTGTGTAGACATACTCCTGCACAAAGCGCTCCATCTTTAGCTTGCCGATGACGATGCCCGACACGATCGCAACTGTCACACCGGTGCTGACATATAGGAGCGCGATCTTCCAGCCGAACAGTCCCCACAAGAGAATCAGCGCTACCTCGTTCACCATGGGCGACGAGACGAGAAAGGAAAAGGTGACGCCGAGGGGCACGCCCGATTCGACGAACCCGATGAACAACGGTACAGCCGAGCAGGAACAAAACGGCGTGACAATCCCAAGTAGCGCCGCCAGCACATTGCCGATATACTCGGCTCGATGAGATAAGAGCCTACGAGTCCGCTCCGGCGTGAATTGAGACCTGATGATCGCGACAATAAAAATGATGACCGACAGCAGGAGAAAAATCTTGATCGTGTCATAGACAAAGAAATTCACCATCTCGCCCAAGTGCGTTTCGGGCGTCAGACCTAGCATGTCGAATATGAAATAGTCAGTTAGTTGCTTTAGCATCAGAATTGCCTACAATCCGATTTGTGGCTATTTGGCAAAACCGCCAAATATAGACCCAAAAAAACTACTTTCGCTCCAGCACCGCCCTCTGCGTCTTCGCGTTCAGCTTTTGCACCTGCTCGACACAACCGAAGAAGTTCAGGATGCAGGGTACCTTGAGCGAGTACCACACCTGCAAGCCGCGCTTCTCATCCTCGACTATCCCCGCGGACCGAAGTATGGACAAGTGTTTGGAAACTGTCGATGTATCGGCGCCGACCATGTCAGTGAGTTCGCAGACGCACCGACTCCCTTTGGAAAGCTCGTCGACAATAAAAAGTCGCGTCGGATGCCCCATGGCCTTTATGATCCGGGCCTTGGCCTCGAAATGTGCTTGTGTATTCTTGTCCATGTCGTTAACCAGAACCTACTATTTTACTATTTGGTAATATCGGCAAATAGCCACATCTTGTCAAGTCCCGCCTCTTCAGCACAGCTCTTTGGTCGTTTTTGCTACAACCTCCCCCTAACTTGTCTGAATCTTCACGTAAGTAGAACCGGGTGGCGCCGGACCAACAGTGTAAAGTAGAGCCCGATGCCGAGAGATACGCAAATTCAAATTCGAGCGCTGTGAAACAAACCCAATCGCGAGAGAATCGCTCATTTGCGCAAAACAAAACTGTGATGAAACAAACCCAGTTTCGGACGGTCGGGGTTCCGTGTCTAAATCATAGGGGAAGAATCACTTAGGAAATGTGAGGGCGACCAAACAAACTGGGTTCGTTTTCTGGGAAATGCGCAAATAAGTCGGGACCGCGAGGGTCCCGACCTACGAAGACTAAATCTTCCCCGATAGCCAGTGCAAAACATTCAGCGCGAACTGCTTGTTGTCGTTGTCGCCCGAGTTCATGCCGAACGGTTTGAGGTCGTACACCTGTGCCGTCAGCATCGCCGCCTCACCCAAAATAACAACCCGTCCGTTGCCCCAGGTGAATGCCACACCCTGTGCATTTCCCGCCGGAAACGGCTTGAGTTCGCCGCCTTCCTGTCCGGGAGTTTCGGGCAGATACTCAACTGCGCTGTCGGGAAGATGGAGCAGGATCGTAACTGAGTCGGGTGCTGTCATCGATTGTCCGGTAAACGTATGCACAGAGTGTATCGACTCGCTCATGGTAGCGCCGTGCAAAATCGGATGATCGGCCAGACGGCCATTGGTAGTCGAGAAAACCAGCGGATCGGAGGATTCATTCGGAACCTCACAGAATCCTTTGTAGAATTGCACGCCGAACGCCGCGGCCAGCGCTTCGGAGGCACGTCCGTACGGTGCATGATCAGAAATCAACAAGAGCGACCCGCCCTGCGCGACCCAATCGGCAAGCGCTTTTATCTCGCCCGCGGTAAACGCCGGCGCACCGCGATCACCGTCGCCGCCGATCGGCAAGTTGAACCCGAGAATCGTCATTCGATCGGCGCCGGAGGCATTGACAATAACTTCGATATCGACTCCACTGAGCGCCGCCGCCGAGAACTTATCTTTCCCCTTGTCGACTGTGTATCCGTCGGCCCGCAAGAGTTTGGCAAACGGCGCATACCGGCCAAGCGCGCTGGCGGTCGAAGCGTTGAAGTGCGCCTCGTCGATCACGACCCGCGGGTGTGTGCTTGTGTATGTCACCGAGGCAAGATTGGGGGACCAGCCGAAATCGGCCCGTTGCTCGCGGTAAAAAGTGTACCCGACAAATCCAACAAATCCGAGGACCACAAGCAAAAGGCCGTAGAGAATGAATTTCTTCATGGACAGTCCAATAGTTACAGTTTCACAGGTAACTATTGGACCGTCGAAGTCAATGAACAGTTACACTTAACAACCGATTTGTTTACTTGAGACTGGTCAAAAACGAATTCATGGCCTTGGCCACTGCGTCTGGCTGATCCACCCACATACAGGCGCGCGAGTCGGGGATGGTCTTCATCGTGACATTGATCATCCCGTCCAGCGAATTGCCCCACCCTTTGTATCCGAAAGTTTCGACCATGTAGTTGTTACTGCCGTCGACCCACAGCCCTTCGTAGCCGGGATTGAGAATGAGCATAGGTGCTTTGAGGTTCTTGATGTCGCGTGTCAAATCCTGCGACTCAAACTCGCACAAATATCGTACCCAGACATGAAGTGGCGGTCGGGCCGCCTCGCGCCACAATCGTAGCCCCATCACGGGATGGACCGCATAGTCGGTGGGGAAGTAGTTGTTGTCATCCCAGGTTTCGCGGGTGACAAATTTGAACCAGCGCGCCCCCATGAATTTGTCCATTGTGGCAATGCGCTTTTCGTACGTCTCGTAAAATTTGGCGTAGTTAGTATCAGTGACATTGAAACGCGGAGCACCAGTCAGCAGTATCACACCCTTCACCTTGTCGGGGTGATTGATCGCGAGTCGAACCGCCAACTGTGTGCCGGTCATCCAATGCCCGACAACTACGATCTCACTTAAGTGTTCGTCGGCGATCAACTTCTCGATTCCGGCCAAAGCGCTGTTCGTCCAGCTCTGCGCTCCAAAGCTGACCGATTCGGCCGGACAGGGCGGAGCTGATGTGCCACCGAAACCGGCCAACGTTACCGCATAGGTGTGGTAATCGGCCGCAAACGAAGGGGTTAAGTCATCATATACACTTCCAGCAAAGCCCAGCCCGGGAATGAGGATCATCGCCTTGTTACCCATGCCCGACTTGATCACTCCGCCCAGGGTGCCGAGCTGTGAAGTCTTGTATCCTGGCGGGTCGACCAGATTATTAAGGGTGTTGTCCTGTTTCATCAGCCGCTTGCAGGTCGACTGTCCCTGTGCCGATCCGAAAGCGGCGGAAATTACCAGCAGGGCGGGAAAGAATGCGGTCAATAGTCGTTTGCGTGGCATCTAATCCTCTTATCGTTGTAGGTTTTGGCCGCAGGTCGTTCCGCGGCGTGACCATTGGACGCAAATCCCGACGATTTGGTCGTCCGATATTACAAAACCGTCCCTGATTGTGGGCTAAATTGGTTCCTGATTGGTTTTTTTGTAGTCGGAAGGGTTCTGCCCGGTGATTTTCTTAAACGCGGCATTGAAGGAGGATTTCGAGCTGAACCCGACTTCCATCGCCAATCCAAGGATTGTCAGGTGCTGATACCCCGGATCGGAGAGACGGCGTCGAATCTCTTTCACGCGGCAGGAGTTGACAAAGTCAGGGAAACTCTGTTTGTAGGCCACATTAACATAGCGCGACAAATACCCCGGCGGCGTGCCAATGCGGTCAGCGGCCGATTTGAGCGTGAGCTCAGGGTCGAGAAAGATTTTCTGGTTGTCAAAGAGGTCGGCCACTTTCGTCGCCAACTGTTGCTCAAGCCCAGCCGGCAAGGAAAGCGTCTGATATTTTCGCGCGAAGTCTGGCAAAACCAATTCTTCATTCTTGATAACGGATGTCCCAAAATAGTAAATCAGAAGCGAATAGATAGTGGTGATTGCGTAGTTGATTCGAGGGTGATATGTACCTGTGACAATCGTCCAGATAATCGGGATGGCAACAAGCCCCAGGCAGACCGCGACGGCAATTGTGAATCGTCGGAGCCAGCGGAGGCGTTCGACCAAGGGGACGACCAAAAGCGAAGCGTCATTTGAGGCAAGCTCCCGACGAATCAACAGGATTGTCCAAGCCAGATACACAGTCAGGTGGGCCAGGTATCCGGCGAACAACAAACGAGCGGTGGGCCACAATTGTGCGCCCGGCTCCAATGGGAGTCGGATATAATTGCGCTTGAACTCGGGGTCGCTTAGATAAATGGCGGGGAAGAGAAGGGCGATTGCAATGGCATATGGGACGAGATGCCCCAGATCGAACAGCCGGAATTTGAAATCGGGATCAGTGATCGATCTCGCGTATAGGGCCATCAGCGGCCCCAGAAGCAGGATACTCGCGCGGGAGAAACCGGCCAGGCGAAGCATATCGAGCCATGCCCCAGATGAGAATAGCCAGTTGTCAAAGTTGGTGGCAATTAAGATCAGAAGCAGACCACAGAAAAGATAGGTGGCGCGGGGATTGGGCTTGGGCCCGGTCAGCAGAACGCTCATAAGAAAGAGCCCGATTGCCACACTCGAAATGAGTAAGATCGTCCAGAGATTCATCCGTCCCATCATATCGATCGGATTGTGCATTGTCAATTTACGGTTGAAAAGTGCCGTCTGCGATGCAACAGCCACTGGTCTTTGCCCGTCTAAGTGCCTATATTTGCCCCCAAATTTCGCCGCGCCAGTTGGGGTGTCGGCCAGCACAAAGGACACACAATTGCTCAAACAGGTAATCGACCGCTCATACAATCTCGTTGCGGTAATAATGATATCGGCCGTTGCATCAACCGCAATTGCCCAGCACAACCCGACTGCACCGAGGACACAGCTTCAAGCCACCCCAATTGAAAGCGCGTCGCTACACCTTGATGGTCGTCTTGATGATCCGGTCTGGAAGAGCGCGACTTGGACCACCGACTTCGCACAGAAAGAGCCGGTCGAAAATGGGGTGCCGTCGGTAAACACCGCGGTCGCAATTGCCTGGGACGACGACGCGGTGTATGTCGGGGCGCGGATGTACTGCGAGCACCCGGAGTCGCTGGCGATGTATCTGGATCGTCATGACAATCAGGGGCCGGCCGAGCAGTTCATCGTGTCTTTCGATTCATATCATGACCATAGAACCGCTTACGGTTTCGGTGTAAACGTTGCCGGTGTGCGATTCGACCGGTACAATCTTTCAGATAGCGAGGGGGATCGGGACTACTCGTACAATCCGGTCTGGGACGCTAAGACCGCACGTGATTCAGTGAGCTGGACGTGCGAGATGCGGATTCCGTTCTCGCAACTTCGATTCAATGATATTCCGGAGCAAGTGTGGGGAGTGCAGTTCAATCGGTGGATACCGTCGCGGTTTGAAGATATTTTCTGGGTCGTAGTTCCCAAGAATTCAACCGGTTTTTCGTCGTGGTTTGGCGAGATGCACGGGATACACGATGTGAAACCGTCGCGACGATTGGAACTGATGCCGTATGTGGCAAGCAATGCGGGTATTGCCGGAGAGCGGCCACATCCTTCCGATCCGCTACATGACCGGGTGACCACTGACAGCCGCGTTGGTGCGGATATCAAAATGGGACTGGGACCGAATTTGACACTCGATGCGACGATCAACCCGGACTTCGGACAGGTTGAGGCCGACCCGGCAGTGGTAAACTTATCGGCGTACGAGACCTCATTTGACGAACGCCGGCCGTTTTTTGCCGAAGGGAATGATCTGCTATTGCCCGAAGGCCCGCTCTACTTCTATTCTCGCCGTATCGGCGGGTCGCCACGCGGGAGCGCCGCCGGCGACTTTGTTAGAACGCCGGAAAACAGTACGATTCTGGGCGCGGCAAAGATCTCGGGCCGCATTTCACCCAAGACATCGCTTGGTGTGCTTGGCGCAATCACCAGCCGCGAACGGGCGACAGTCTACGATACGTTGACAAGATCGGAATCGAAAATCGACGTCGAGCCGACCACCGCGTACGGACTCACTGCCGTGCGTCGAGAGTTCGGCGCCAGCGGCTCGACAGTCGGGCTATTGTTGTCCGGGATGAACCGGAGCTTTGGCGGTAACAAAGACTTAAGGGAAATACTCAGACAACAGGCCTACACGGGTAACTTCGATTGGAATCTCAGGTTCAAAGGTGGGAAGTACGACATCGTTGGGTTTACGGGATTCAGCCATGTCCGTGGCGACTCGACCGTGATTGCCAGAACTCAGGCCAGTCCCGCGCACTATTTTCAGCGCCCCGATGAACAGAATAGACTCAAAGTAGATTCATCGCGCACTGCCATGACCGGATTCACTGCGCAAATCCGGGGTGGAAAGCGCTCCGGCAAACATTGGTTGTGGGGTGGGGGAGCTAATATTGAATCGCCGGATTTCGAACTGAACGATCTTGGACTGCTCAACTCAGCAGACGACATCAGCCAATGGGGACATATTGCCTATCGTGAGAATAAGCCGGGAAAGATTTTTCACAACTACTATCTCGAATTTTCGTGGAGCGGCGGATGGAATGGCGGCGGAACCAATACTTACAGAGAAATTGACTTCTATACCGAAGGTACCTTTAAGGGATTTGTCAATTTCAACGCATACCTAGCTTTGTTCCCGTCGACCTACGCCGACGATTTCACCCGTGGCGGGCCGCTCATGCGAAAACTCGGTTCGCGCGAGGTTCACCTCTCGGTCAACAGTCCGTATGGGCGCCAGACTCAGTATGGCACTTCGTTGAGTTACCAATGGGGTGATCGCAATTTTTGGTCGCGCTCGGCGAGCGTGAACTACTCCCGGCGGATGGGCAGTCGTATTGCGGTATCGATAGTGCCGAGTTGGAGCGAGTATCGTAATCCTTTGGCCTGGTATGGCAAACGCGACTCTGGCAGTGCGGCGACCTATGGCGAGCGGTATATCTTTGCCACGCTACGCGGAAGTGAGGCCCGCATCGGAACTCGGGTGAACTACTATTTTTCGCCGACATTGTCACTTGAGATGTATGTCGAGCCATTCGCCGCTTCAGGTGAATACACTGACCAAAGCGAGCTGACTGTGGTCGGCACCAATGACCTGAGGACATACGGATTTGACGGCACTACCATCTCAAGGGACGAGAACGGGTATCATGTAGTCGATGGCGCATATGCCTTTGATTTGCCTGACCGCGACTTTGGTGATCGGTCGTTTCAGTCAAATATGGTGCTTCGCTGGGAATTTTCCCCCGGCAGTGCGCTTTTTCTGGTCTGGCAGAGAAACCGCTTTGACAGCAGGGAGCCCGGACGGCAGGTCCGGTTCCGTTCGCTCGGCGATGCCTTCTCGACGGACGGCTCGGATTATCTGGCGCTTAAAATCTCCTACTGGATTCCGGTGAAGTAAGTTTAGATATTGTCCGGATGAAGCTCGACTGGCCGGACGGCAAAAGGTTCGCTTTCACTATCTTTGACGATACCGACTATGCCACGATTGACAATGTCGGCGAGGTCTACCGTTGTCTGGCCGATCTCGGTTTTCGCACTACCAAATCAGTCTGGATGTTCAATGGAACGGAGCCGGGGAACTGCCCCGGACAGACTTGCGAGGATCCTGCCTACCTTAAGTGGGTGCTTTCACTTAAAGAGCAGGGGTTCGAAATCGGGTACCACATGGCAACCTGGCACACTTCGCCCCGCGCCAGGACACTTGAAGCGCTGGATCTATATGTCAAAGTGTTCGGCGGAAATCCGAAGTCTGCCGCCAACCACTCCGACTGCAGGGAGAATATTTACTGGGGCGACGGTCGTATCGGGGGCATAGGACAGTTACTTTACAACCTTTCGACTCGATATCGGTTTGCGGGGAGGTACCGAGGGCACGTCGAGAATGATCCGCTCTTCTGGGGCGACTTGTGTAAAGAGCGCATACACTACTTTCGAAATTTTGTGTACTCTGATATCAACACGCTGGCAAGATGTCCGATGATGCCGTATCACGACCCAGCTCGACCATATGTGAACTACTGGTTTGCGTCTTCCGACGGCTCCAACCTGCAGTTGTTCAATCGGTGCCTTTCGGAGCGAGATCAGGATCGGCTTGAGCAGGAGGGTGGGGCATGTATTATGTATACACACTTCGCTTCGGGGTTCCGCTCCAGCGGAAAGATTGATCCTGTTTTTCGTCGGCTGATGGAGCGGTTGGCCGCCAAGAACGGCTGGTTTGTCCCAGCGGCAACTCTGCTCGATTTTCTCAAAGAACGAAACGGCGGGCATGTAATCACCAATTCCGAGAGATCGGCGATGGAGCGGCGATGGATCGCGGAAAAATTATGGCGCGGTCGAACATGAGCATTTCCTTTGAGCCACTTAAGGAAGTCGACTGGGCATATCTTGACTCATTTGCCGACCGAACGCTTTTCCAAACCAAACCGTGGCTGAACTTCATCGCCGAATCGCAAGACGCGACTCCACTTCTGCTCGAAGTCAGGATCGATAACCAGCCAGCGGGATTCTTTACCGGGCTGATCGCTAAGCGGGGAGGGATCAGAATCCTCGGTTCCCCCTTTCCGGGGTGGTCAACCTCATACTTAGGATTCAACTTAGTGAGTGGCATTGATAGGAGTTTGCTTGTTGAACCGCTGGCGGAATTTGCGTTTCGGGAATTGGGTATCTGGCATGTAGAACTGATGGATCGCCATCTGAGTGTCGAACAGATGGACAAAGTCGGCTGGCGCGGCCGGAATTTTAACAACACTGAAATCGACCTTTCAGTCTCCGAAGATTCCATTTTTGCCAACATGAAAGGCTCCTGCCGGACCAGTATTCGCAAGGCGGAGCGCTCTGGTGTCACGGTGGAAATCGCTCAAGATATCGAATTTCCCTCGGAGTACTACGCTCAACTGACTGAGGTGTTCGCCAAACAAGGGCAAAAGCCGACTTATTCAATCGAACGGATACGTCTACTTGTTAAACATCTGGCGCCGACAGGATATCTTTTGCTGGTACGAGCGAGGAATGCCGAAGGCGTATGCGTTGCCACCGGAATTTACCCAGCCTTCCGCGATCGGATGTATTTCTGGGGAGGTGCTTCACTACGGGAATTTCAGATACTTCAACCCAATGAACCGGTACAGTGGTTCGCAATGCGGTACTGGAAGGCGCGCGGCGCCCTTGCCTGCGACATGGGAGGGGGCGGTGACTACAAACTCAAGTATGGCGGAAAGCCACTGGTTGTGCCGTGGCGCCGAAAATCGCGCTCCACGCTGGTAAGTGCCCTCCGAACTTTCGCACAGCGGGCGTATGTGTGGCGGCGACGCTTCGCGGGTGCGAAGTAGTAACAATCCGAAGAAAATAATTCCACACCGCCGGGTAATCTTTGCCACCAGCATCCTTCCATCGTGGGTCGTTCTATCCTGAATAACCTCGTCTCGGGAACAAAAAGCCGGGTTTTTTGTTGACAGAGTGGACGGTAAGGGGTCAATTCACTTAAAGTTACACGAGATGTGCCGATACATGTATGTGTGCGTTCCATTGAAGGGACGCCTACAGAAGCACGGAGCAATTGTGGTACACACAGTAATCGACAATTCTATTTTGGATTCATCCATTCAAAACACGAGGGAAGAGGTATGAACAACAAACGTCTTCTGGTGTTTGTGGCGTTGTGCTGCATCCTCGCCGGACAGTCGTTCGGTGCGGTCGTCGGAAAAATTTCCGGCGTGATCACCGATGCCCAAACCAAAGAACCGCTGGTTGGCGTGTCTGTCACTATCGTCGGGACGACGATGGGGGCTATGACTGACGCCAATGGCGTGTACAACATCATCAACGTGCCGGTCGGCACCTACACACTGAAAGTTTCTTCCGTTGGCTTTGCCGCTTTGGAAGTGACCGACGTGGAAGTATCCGCCGACCTGACCACGTATCAAAATCAAACCCTGACGTCGCAGGCAACCGAAATCGGCAAGACGCAGACAATCAAGGCCGAGCGCCCGCTGATCTTGAAAGACAAGACCAGCAACATTTCGATCGTGAAGCGCGATGAAATTCAGGCGCTCCCGACCCGTGGATTCGAGCAGGTTGTCGGGATTCAGAATGGCGTCGTGAAGGTGAATTCCAACCCGGTTGTCCGGGTGCGCGGAGGTCGTGAGTCGCTCAATTCGAGCGAATTAAATATTCGCGGCGGTCGGCCGTCGGAAGTCGCCTACTATGTCGACGGATTCTCAACTCAGGATCCGCTGTCGGGTAACTCGACCGCCAACATCAGTAACAACGCGATTCAGGAAGTTACCGTGCTTTCCGGCGGTTTCCCCGCCGAGTATGGCAACGTCGCGTCGGGTATCGTCAACACGATCACCAACTCCGGTTCGAAGGCCTACCACGGCAATTTTGAGCTGGTGACTGATAATGTGGGTTCCTGGCTTGGCGACAACATTGGCTACCAGTCATACGACAACAATTTTTACGCCGCTGACTTAGGCGGTCCGGTCCCGGGCACCGACAAAGCGACTTTCTTCTTCTCAGGTGAACGTCGCTGGCTGGGCGACCGGTCACCGTCGAGCGTGACTGATCTGTCCTTTAGTGATCGCTCGACCCTTCCCGGTAATTGGCGCAAGGGGTGGTCATATCAAGGAAAAGTGAAAGTTGATTTCACCCCCACGTTTAAGCTTGAATTGAGCGGGACTGGATCTACCGACGATTGGTCGGAGTATCGCCACGACTACCTGTTCGATATCGTGC
>JBGAWZ010000361.1:0-2964 GCA_044227335.1 Candidatus Zixiibacteriota bacterium
GACCGAAATTTGACCAAAAGTTCGCTGTCACGCCGTCAACAACTAACGCCCGACTAACACAAGTTTTCCACATTTGCCGCGACGAACCGAAGGAGGAATACGTCATGGCAAGTGTGTTGCAAATCATAGTCTTTGCCGCGTCGACAGTCGGCATCGCTTTCTCGGTACTTGCGATTGTCTTATTGATGAACGCACGTAAGCTGTCGAAGTCCACGCAATTTGCTCACCTTTCCACCCCACCCGTTTCGGTTTTCAAGCCGCTCAAGGGAGTCGACGAGGACCTCGAACGAAATCTTCGCACATTCTTCCAACTCGACTATCCCAAGTTCGAGTTGATATTTGGCGTCGAAGTTTCAAACGATCCGGCGATCTTGATTGTGCAGAAACTCTGTCGAGAGTTTCCTCGCTGTAATGCACGGCTGGTAGTCGACTCAAGCCGCATTGGTCACAATCCGAAAGTGAATAATCTCTCGAATTTGAGCCAACTTGCAACATATGATTACTGGGTCATAAGTGACAGCAACGTCCGGGTCGATCCGGACTACCTGACCGACCTGGTGGGGCATATGCAGTCTCCGCGCGTCGGCCTGGTGACGTCGGTCATTATGGGAGTCGGGGGCAAATCACTTGGCGCGCGGCTGGAAAATCTCCACTTGAATACGCTGATCGTCGGCGCGACGCTCGTCGTGAATCGCTTTTCTGATATCCCCGTCTCGGTTGGAAAGTCCATGCTACTGCGCCGAGAGACGATCGAGCAATTGGGGGGATTCGCGGCCTTCGCAAATTACTTGCTTGAAGATGCTCTGCTGGGTCAACGCATTCGCTCATTGGGACTGGAAACGAGAACAACGATTCGCCCTGTACACAATGTGAATTCGACGATTTCTGTAAACAAGTTTGTCGGCAGGCACTTTCGCTGGGGGGTGGGCAGATTCTGGCTCAACCCGGCTTCGTATCTTGGCGAAATACTCTCAAACTCTGTGTTCGTCGCGCTTGTCGGAGTCCTGATTGATCCAACTCCGGTCACCATTGCAGTGGCGGCAACCGTTGTGTTGACCAAAACTACTCTTGATCTATTCCTGTGCCGGACATTCGGGGCTGTTACAACCGAACTTGAGTATTTGTTATTCCCTTTCAAGGATTTGATAATCGCCGGACTCTGGTTTGCCCCCTTCTTCACGAGACATGTAAATTGGCGCGGTAATATCATCAAAGTCGGCAAACTCTCGAAAGCTACTCTTGTGAGACCAGCCGAGATGATGCGAGCCCAAATCCCGAGTTACGACGGAGGTCCGCGTGGACGGCTTGACCCTGTTGTCACCGAAGCAACTGCTCAGGCATGGGGATGACGATGACAGTCGCGACTGCACAGACACGAAGTCAACGATCCGCTGAATCAACTCAAGATCTGTTTGCGTCATCGCGAGACCGAGCTCGCCTGTCTGTATCCGATCTGGTCGCCGACCATCCTCGTATTGATATTCAATCCGGCGGAGGAGCACCAACGCCAATTCCAGCTCGTTGGTCGCCGGTCCTGGGGAAATCCGATGTGCTCGTTCTTATTCCCGACATGCACATGTTTCTTCACCACAGCAACCTCGACAATTTCAAGTTTGGCGCTGAGTCAATGTTACACTTTCTTCAATACTTGTTCGGCTTGAAACAAGACTTGGAGTCGGACGGCTTTGCTTTGAGCGTTTTCCAGTTGGGCGACATGTATGAACTCTGTTACCCTGACTCGAACGGCAGGCGTGTTCGCGTGGATAATATCATCCGCTCTACGGCGAGATAGCGAGGCTTCTTGGTTTTCTCGGGACTCGTTATGTGGCCGGTAATCACGATGTCTATTTTCATCGACAGAACGGCAACTCATTTGTCGCCACCCACGGCGACGTATTATTAGAACACGGTTTTTCCGCTGATCGCTGGTACCATTTCACCGATCCGACAAAAATCGGCTGGGATTTGACCGCTCTGGGGCTCCTGGCAGTCCGGCAAATAGAATCACACTTGCACATGATGCGTCGCAAGTTTGGTTTGCTGGAGTCCAGCAACCACGCGGCGATCGGCGTCACTTCTGGAGAAATTGAAAGAGCAGATTTCCCTCACCGGTCTGGCTACCCAAGCAGAACTCTACGGCATTACTCGCGACAACTTTCAAAGATGAACTGGTTTGAACGGCCCCGCATTTGCGCCGTGGCTCACACCCACATGCCAATGCTCGACCCCGATTTCTTGAACGGTGAGTGTATCTTTGCGGACGCGGGGGCGTGGACCGAGGGACGTTCTGACTTTGTACTAATTACCAACGCCGAGATTGCCGTCTGCCGGTATCGACGAAGGCCGAGGCAATTTAACGCAGTGGCTCTTCGTTCAGCGTGAAAAGCCCCCGCATCTGAATTCACTAATCCGTGTTATGTTCAGACGCATTCGGATTCGTGAGGATTTTCAGTCTGACAAGTTGCGTAGCCAACTCTCGATCCGGCTCAAGGCCATTGACACGCGCAAGACGATTCTGTACACCCTCCAGCCACTGGGTCCAACCATGTTCGTCGGTAGTAAGAGTCAGGCGCTCGTTTCCCGCTAGTATGTGCTTGCGGTCAGTTACTCCGAATCGAAAGTCCAGTTGGTCGGCAAATCGCCGAAGATGCTCAAAAGAGGCTCCGTTATCGTATCCTGTCATGTCACTCCCCTCACCTTTCTACTGCAATCTTTGTTGATCATGCTTTTCGATATCGCCGGACCGACGCGCCCCCGCCAGAAATCCATTAATGACAACTGACAATTCTCTTTGAAGTAATGGTAGCCCGCTTACGAACTGCGACTTGACTCTCTTTCGGCGAGTTCTAAGCTCTGCGCTGAAATCCCGATTGGGCCTCAGGTCGATATGCCTCTGTACTTTGGTTGACTCAAGGAAAGCCGACAGTTGCTCCTCGGTCAATGCCAAATCGCGCTCTTTGCCAA
>JBGAWZ010000362.1:0-2962 GCA_044227335.1 Candidatus Zixiibacteriota bacterium
CGGTGGTCCACATTTCGTTTCAACGGATTTCCCTGCTTGTACCGGGAGAGTCATTTTACTATATTCGCGGCTGATGTCAACGTTTGTACGTATAATCGCGGGGCCAGAGCGTCCGCTTGCCGAGTTTGCCCTATGCCGCTAACCCAATCGCGGATGGAGAGTATCACCGCGCGCCTTGGCAAATCCAAGGTGATCGTGCTGGGCGATGTCATGCTCGACGAGTATCTGTTCGGTGCAGTTGAGCGGATCTCACCCGAAGCGCCCGTTCCGGTTGTCGAGATTCAATCGGACAAGCTTCTGCTCGGCGGGGCGGCCAACGTAACCGCCAATTTTCGGGCGCTGGACAATGAACCGATTCTCATTGGTGTGGTCGGCGCCGACGATGCCAGTGAGCGCGTGCGGCGACTACTATCGACTCACAATATCAGTCCTGATTATCTAGTCTCCGATAGTTCGCGCCAGACGACAATAAAGACACGAATCATCGCGCATAATCAGCAAATTGTCAGAGCCGACCGGGAAGACCGGACTGACCTGAGCGCCGAGATTGAAGAACAGGTGTATCAGAGAGTGTTGGCCAATATCGATACTGCCGGCGCGCTGGTAATTTCCGATTATGGCAAAGGTGTGGTTACGCTAACTTTACTCGAACGCGTAATTGCGCTTTGTTTGCTCAAGAATGTGTTTATCGCGGTTGACCCCAAAGAGACCCGTTTTCTGCATTACAAGAAAGTCTCGGTTATTACACCCAATCATCACGAAGCCGGGTTTGCCGCCGGGAGAAGAATCCGTACGGAAGAAGATCTGCTGGCGGTCGGGAATGATCTGCTCGAAAAGCTCGGCGCGCGCTCAATCCTGATCACGCGCGGGCCACAGGGAATGTCACTTTTCCAGCGCGGGACCGGCCCGACACATATCCCGACCTTTGCCCGCGAAGTATATGATGTCACCGGCGCAGGGGACACCGTGATTGCGGCCTTTGTTTCGGCAATATGCGCCGGGGCGGATCTTGTTGAGGCGGCGATTGTATCAAATGCGGCGGCGGGGCACACGGTCGGCCAGATCGGCACTGCCACCATTACACGAGCGCAGTTGCGGGATGAGCTGGAACGAAATTTGATTAACGGAAATGTGAGGTCGGTGCATGTTTCGAAATAGTCTTTGTGCGGTGCTCTTTGCGCTGGCGGTTTCATCCGTGGTCGCCGCGCCACCGGTTTTTCGGTTTCATCCGCCCGATTCGCTCACATTTACTCTCGAGGTAAAGTCCAGTCACACGCGTTCCTTTGATACAACGAATTATCCGACCGACAGCAGTATTACCACTTTTCGTCGTACCCTGACTCGTTCCGGGAATAAATTTCAGATGGTATCACAACCAATCTCCATTGTTACCAAAAGCGGCGGCCAGGTTGCGGACAATCCAATCAATGGAATTTTGGAAGGCACCAAAGTGCTGAGCACGCTTGATACGCTTGGGTTGATCACCAGCGTGAGCGGATTTGAGCATATCAGTGCGCGCATCGACTCGCAGTATTCCGGTCAGCTGGCCGAACGGCTCAAACGATCGCTCAGTGTTGAGAATCTTTCGGCGCGGGAGCAATTCGGCTGGAACGGCATTCTGCAGAATCTGGCCGGAAGGGTCGTTGACTTCGACAGAGTTGATTACGAGCAATCGCAATACCCGCTACCCGGCGGACTGCATATCCCGCTTCTCATCGCCGTGCGACTGACCGACACAGCCCGTCTCGGAGGAAAACTCTGCGGTGTGCTTAAGATTTCGGCCGGTTCCGATCCGATGGAATTGGCCAGGAGAATCGGCAAAACTTCCGACGAAGTGATCGTCCACTACCCGCTCTCGGATACGGCCGGTATCGGCGTAACACAAGCCGGTTCGCGCTACAACTCTGAAACTGAGGCCGTGATTGAAATCGGCACGATGTTGCCGCAATCGGAAAGCACGAGCCGTGAGATTGTCGTCGCCGGTTCAACCAAGTCAGGAGCAAGCGTGCTTAAGATGGTTGAAGGGGAAGCCCGGCGGTACGAGTATCGCAAGTAATTCCGGTTCCGCGCCATGCCAAGTCATGCCACGATCATGCCACAGAGCAGTATCCCTGCCAAACTCCGTGCGTATCGGCTTGCCCGCAAGAAGGTTGTTTTCACGAACGGCGTTTTTGATATTTTGCACCGTGGGCACGTCCAATATCTGACCAAAGCGAAATCGCTGGGTGATGTCCTGATTGTTGGACTCAACACTGACGCGTCGGTCCGCCGATTGAAGGGGGAATCCCGGCCGGTTCAGAACCAGCGAGATCGGGCGGTCATTTTGTGTTCTCTACGGATGGTCGATCATGTCGTTTTATTTTCTGAAGACACACCGGAGGAGCTTATCAGGAAAGTGAGACCTGATGTGTTGGTAAAGGGTGCCGACTATAAGGTTGAAGAAATTGTCGGCGCCGACTTTGTCCGCTCGTATGGCGGAAAAGTTCGGCGGATCAGATTGACCCCCGGACGTTCTACAACGAGCATAATCAGAGCGGCCAAAGGTAAATGAACCGCGAGCGCAGTGCCAATACCCGATCGTCGAGTGTGTTCTCGGGCGAAAACCAAACGCTGGCCCTGGCTGGCTACTGGCCGGCCACTGTTACGCAGTTGGTAACAAGCGAACGATACGCCGCGGCGGTTCAGATTTGTCGCGAGCATTTGCTTGACCAGGACCTTCCGCTGTCGGGTCGCATCGCCTACGGCCTCGCGCTCTTTCACGCCGGACAACTTGATTCAGCCGGCGAGCAGTTCCGATTGGTGCTTGCGGTTGATCCGGAGCATTTGGCGGCGCTAAAATACCTTGGTGATATTGCCTTTGCGCAGGGCGACGAGTGGTCGGCGATGGCGAATTATCGCCGCGTGCTGGAGATCGACCCCCACACCGCTGGACTTAGCTCGCCCGTGCGACGGATCAAAAACC
>JBGAWZ010000363.1:0-2956 GCA_044227335.1 Candidatus Zixiibacteriota bacterium
GTCACGCAACTGCTCGGGATACCAAAGTAGCTCGGCGGTGGAACGAGGTGATCTGTGATAGATAGATTGTCGTCTGGTCCGATCCCTTTTTGGAAGACCGAGTCTTCAAGAAATAGATTGCTTCCGTCACTGGAAGCAATCGTGTTGTCTGAACAGTCTACAAAGAAGAATCGGACCGGATAAAAAGAACACTCCAGGGCGGTATCACTCCTAATAAAGAACTCTAGTCGACACATTTCTACCGGCAAGTTTGGCAGATTTTCCGGACCGCATGTTGGATGGATATCGCCGTTGTTAGTCTCGGCAAGTCCAACCACTCGAATTAGCCCTACAGGACAATCGCCGTAACAATTTCCGTTGCTTCCGTAGCGATATGTGAAGTATTCCCAATTACATTGTGTGTACAGGGGAGAATTGCTACTCATCGCCCGTTGCAGGACAAGGGCGCGGTGATCGTAGGCGATGAGGAAGTCAAAGCCGGAAACTCCCATATCGGGAATTTTGCGATCAAGCAATATCGGCAATTGAGTATACACGCCTTGAATTGCATGACTGTCTACGCCAATTCGAACCGAGTAGTAAGAGGGCGGCATCACCTGCAATCTGAAATAATTGGTTGTCGTCGTCAGCCCGTCGGTAACCGAAAGTGTGATCAAGAACATTTTACCACTGTCGGCCGGCGAAGGAGTCAGTGATACGTTAATGAGTCGATCGACCTTTTCTATCTCAATTATTCCCGCGAAGGGCGGTATAATTGAATTTACGGAGACAACAGAAGTGTCACACTGGTCATGATCATAGAGATCAAATTGTGCCGTTACCGTTTCGTTGACATGTCCTATAATGCCACTTGGTGAGGTGGACAAGTAGAGATACGGGGAATTGTTGCTTAGGCGAATCGTGGTAAAGCAGTTTTGCAATCCTTCGGTTTCAAGGGCAAATTCGCGAGCCGCAATCTCGATTTGATAGGTGCCAATCGAGTCCGGAATCATCGTGGGACCGAGCTTCCAGATCCCTGTGACTGAGTCAATTGTCCCCGGACCCGAGACAATGCGGTATCGCACAAACGGCGATGGCAACCCTGTGGCTGCACTCACCGCCTGAAATGTGTATCGCGCGGTATCGCAGTGTGAAAAATAGAGCGTCCCCTGTGGCCGGTTGACAAAGACCGGCGCGAACAAGTCGTTTGGATCGGCCATCACAGTTGAAACAGAAAGCACGAGTAGCATAAGCCACAATGATGCGGCGACAACGATACGAGGCAACTTTGAGGACATATTCGGATTCTCCCTTGCCCGGTAATCTACTATTTTGTCTCTATTTGTCAAGGGAGATAGGCGGCTTGACCTGCCTTGGCGAACGGCGCTATCTTGCCTACGGAAGAGGATGTCGTCTGGTGGCGGTCCCGGCCTTCAAAGCCGTGAGGGGGGCAATCGCATTGTCCCCGGTGGGTTCGATTCCCACCCCTTCCGCCAAAAGATATTTCAATGAATGAAAGAGCAGGTCGTCTCGTCTGTAAGCAATTAGTGATGAAAGAGCGAGAGTCGTTCCTTTTAGCATGGGATTTCGAATGAAGACACGCTTGATTGTCCTTTTACTTTCAATCGGAGTCGCGATACTCTTGTATTGTGCTTCGTGCATCCCCGGGGTGTTTTCGCTGAAATCCCATCCGTACGTGCCCCCCGACCTACACGATTGCTTCGTTCAATTGGATAGTGTTCTTGAACCCAGTGTGAAGGAGCAGATTCAGAATTGGCCTGAAGACAGCATGATTAATTTTCACTTTGGACTAGGGATGTGGATTCGGAACAACTGGGGACTGTGGCGCGGATCGAGATTGTCAAAGTGGTTCAACGAGAGACAGATTTGGCACCCCGACGACATGTCGGGCATTATTTTGACGTCGTATTGGCGGCGTGTTCACAATCAGGCTATAGATATGGAGGATCAAATCAAATTCTATGTGGAGAATTGGGCGGAACGGAAATTCCCTGATTCTCTTAAGTGCCCAAGTTGCGGGAGGAGACTCAAGAACTGGTTTGCCCAAGGCAGGTATCTCGACAAGTCCGACACGGGCCGCATTGTCACAGGCCTTTACTGTTCCAAGTACCACGTGTGGTTTTACTCACAGGCTCGGGGACTGTATGCGATTGATACCGTGATTTACCGTGGATACCTTGATACTCTCAAAATGAGAGGAGTCGCCAGATGAACAAATACACCGATGTCAATTCCTACATCGCCTCAGCGCCGGCCGAAATTCGCGGCAAGCTCAAAGAGCTACGGGCCACGATCAAGAAAGCCGCGCCTGAGGCAATCGAAAAGATCAGCTACGGCATGCCGTACTATGCTTACAAGGGGCGGCTGGCGTATTTCCGTCACTGGAAAAACCACTTTGGGCTATACCTCCCCTCGCCCACGCTCGAATTTTTCGGTAAACAACTCATGGGGTAGGTGTGGGCCAAAGCGACTGTCCAATTTCCCCACTAAAAGAAACTGCCGCTGGCACTAATTAGCAGATTGATCAAGGCGCGAGTTAAGCTAAATCATATCCCCAAGAGGTGAGACTGAGATCACTCGCCGGAGACTGGGGTGGCAACAGATTATTTCACCTTTGCGTTCTTCTCTTCGGGTCGCAATACAAAATCGAAATCTTCTTCGTCTGCTACTTGCTGAAAAAACGAACACTTGATACACGATTCTATCTTGGTCGCAAAGACACCTTGCACTTTTCCTTTGCAGAAAGTTCCGGCCACTGCCCAGCAAACGCGGCCGCCATTGAGACCACAGTTGACACCGTCAAAATCGTTAGAGGTTGCCGCGGGGCAAACTCCTAGTTCTGAGACCAAATTACCGCCCGGCTGACGTCCACATTTCTTCATTTCCCAGCAGTTTTTCTTGTCGGACATTTCTAATCTCGTTTCACCTGACCAATACCAGACATATCGGACAGATA
>JBGAWZ010000364.1:0-2954 GCA_044227335.1 Candidatus Zixiibacteriota bacterium
TTCTACGGTGATCTGGTGCGAGCTGTTGTCTATGAGAATGCCGTCGCGCGAGTTTCCGGCGATCACATTGTTAGTGGGCGAGGAACTCCCGCCGATCCTTACACTCGAGGAATTGCGAATCCAAATTCCCGTCTGATTGCCGTGCGCAAGTGTCCCATTACCTGACACACCAACCCATACGTTTGTTATATCTGTATTAGCGGGGGAGAGTCTGTCGATACATATTCCGGCCGATAGTGTATCAGCAATCCCATTTCCCGAGACAATCGTGTTGTTTTCGGTGTCGCCAATGCGACAACCGATGGCTCGCACCCTGATGCCGTGTCGCCGTGAGTTCACTATCGCCAGCCCGGAAAGTCGGCAATTCTGCCCGGCGATTTCAAACAAATCGGTCCCCTCGGGATTGAGTGAGCCATCAATTGCAACGGGTTCGCCCTCGCCCACTATAGTCAAATTGGGCAACGTCACCACGAGTGCTCCAAGTTTGAGATAGATGATTCCCACTGATTCCGGAACGACTATTGAGTCAGTTTCGGTGTGCGATACTTCCATCAAAGCCGCACGAAGTGTGCAGTTGCCGTCGAAATCGGCACACAGGCCGTCGCCCGGGTTTGCATCCGGTGTATCGTCGGGACTGGTCACCCGAAATGCCGTCGCGCTCACAACAGAGCCGAAAGACACCGCTATGAGGAGTGCCAATGCAATCATCCGAACTGTGAGAGAGCGCGGAGTCATTTCAGAAGTAGCATCTTTCCAGTTCTTCTTAAGCCCCCCGCGGTCAACCGACAAAAATAGGTCCCGCTCGCGCACACTCCGCCGGAGTCATCCCTGCCATTCCACACAACACTAAAGGTGCCGATCGGGCGAATCGATCTCTCAAGCGTGCGGACTCTTTGACCAAGGGAATTATAAATGTCGATCGCTATCTCACCCGGCGTCGTGACTTCGTATTCAACGGTCGTCACTGGATTGAACGGATTAGGGTAATTGATAAGTAGCGCCGAATTGGTCGGCAACAATGCCTCGTCATCGTCGACATCGGTGGGTCCGCGAAGATCAAATGTGTAAATAGCGCTCCCATTGGTAATCGCCATTGTCTCGCCGTTCGAAGCGACCGAATAGCCACCGAACGGAGTTGTTCCGGCTACGGTCAACAAAGCGTCGCCGACATTAAGCCGCCATACTCCCGTGCTTTCCGGCCCGATCAAAAATAGCAGTGAATCCTTGGTTGTGCCGGTTAACACATTCATGGTCAGATCAATCGTTGTGTCCAGCTGGAAAGTCAGCGGGTTGGAGATATCGATGCGACTGAATTTGTCTCCCCGTACCGCCGCGATTGCATCTTGCCACACGGACATATCCAGCAAAAGCTCGATCTCGGGCAGGTCACCAAACGTGCTCAAGAGTGGAAGCGAAAAATCCGAGCCAATGCCATAGACCTGCAATCCGAATTTGGCGACCGACACAATCAACAGCGTGTCGCGGATTATCGCCGAACGAATCGCTATCGGCACAGCGATGTGTCTCTTAAACGTGAGTGTGTTGTCATTTTCAAACGCGTACAGGTATCCGTTCTGACCGCTCCACACAAAGACCGGAGTTGCACCGTTTCGTGGAGTGACCCCCCAGTAGAAACTCGATGAGGCATGGCCAAAGAAGAAAGTTGCGTACGGCTTGGGGCCGTGGCCGGCGTCGCGAGTGAGGTTCATCTTTCTCAGCGCACTATTGAGTATAGCGACACCGTCGCGGGTCTCCCGAACCTGCGACACTATGCCAATGTTGTCGTATACCACAATTTCTGTGTCCGGAATCGGAGAATCAGTGCAGTCAAAGGCATGGCACCAGCCGCCAACTCCACCCGCGACTAGCCAATTATTTGAAAAGGTAAGCGAATTGACCGCCCCCGAGGGAAAGTACGCCTCGTGTGCACCGTAGCCCGAATCGAACCAATCCAGCCAGTACATCAAAAGCCCGCCATTTGTGCCCGGCACCACCAGCCGCGTCGATCCCGGATCACCAAATTGAGCCGGATAGGCAATGGTCTGACCGGTCAAATTTGTGACCGTTCCGACAGTCGTGAGGGTGCGGCGATCCAGCACCGAAAACCCCGCATAGTCTTGAGCAATAACCACAACAAATGTGTCCATCACAAACAAACTACGGCATCCATAGGGAATCATCAGTACTGTATCTAACCTCCACCCGGCGGAGTCGCACACAGCGATTGCCATCGAGTCCTGCTCGGCCGTCGAGAGGAGCGCGGTGTCCCCCGCCAGTACAATATCCCCACCCTGAAAGGGGAGATTCAATCGCGACTGAAACTGCACACCGCCTTCGGTTCCAATACGGTATTCAATAAACCCATTGTAGTCATCCGACACTACCAAACGGCTGGCGACAAGGTCCACCGCAACGGCGTGCACGGCCTCGAGGGTTGAATCAAATACACGTAACTGCGAAAACTGTTTCATTGTCGTGCGAATCAGACCTCGAAAACCGGCCGCGATAAAAATACTGGAGTCCCGCACCGCCAGGTCCAGCGTTTCGTTCGGCAATTGGACAATTCCGCGTACCACAAGTCGGGGGAGAGCGGCACGATCAAGTATCGTGGTCTGACGATCCTGAAAAATGACAAGTACCGCACTATCCGTTGTAATGATCCGCCATGGATCGCCCGTGGTTAAAATCCGGTCGACCCCCACAAATTCGTCGTTCGCCTTGTCGTAGACAGCCGATTGCACGCCCTCGACTCCGGCCAGCACAGCGATCGAATCAGCCCCACCGGCAACCTTGAACGAATTCCAGGCAAACCGATAGTCCGGCTCCGACCTCAAGGTAATCGCCTGTCCACCGGTAGCGAGGCAGACCAGTACAATGACTATCTGAAATATTACTCTCATTTGACCAGCACCATCTTGCGAGTCTGTGAGCCGCCAGGGGTTGTCAGGCGATAC
>JBGAWZ010000365.1:0-2954 GCA_044227335.1 Candidatus Zixiibacteriota bacterium
GACATAACTCCGACTGGTGCACCAAAAAGCCTGAGGTTGTCGCCGTAAGTGAGGCCGTAACCCTGATTTACCGGACCTTTTCCGCGTCCAGGTTGCATGGCGCGGTTGCCAAATGCCTTGCTTGTCTGGTCGACCAGTCGAGCGATTGAATCATTGGTACGGCCCTGCGATGCACTCGGAGAGCGGAAAGTCGGGTCGGAAAAGAGAGCGGGAAGTTCGCGGGAACCGTCGTCTTTGCCCAGCCAATCCTGGGATCCGGTCTGCTGGGTGAGGATTGATTTGGATGTGGCTTGCGTATTGTACGAGCCCCCAGTCGAGATTGAGAGAATCCGGTGGTCGGGAATGTCTTTGGTATTCAGGTTCACACTTCCGCCGGCGAAATTCCCCGGTTTGTCGGGTGTGAATGTTTTTTCCACGACGATATTATCAAGCAGTCCCGACGGTACAAGGTCCATGTTGACCGCCTGCTTATCAGGATCGGCGCTGGGGGCGAGTGAGCCATTGATAAGCGTGTTGCTATACCGGTCACCCAGTCCGCGCACGAAGACGTACTTGCCGCCCACAACCGAAGCGCCGGTGACTTTGGTCATCGCTTGGGCCGCGTCGCCGCTCCCGGATTTGGAGATTGCATCAGCGCCGATGGCGTCGCTGACCGCAACTGCGGCTTGACGATGTTTCAGTAGTGCACCTTCAGTATTCACCATTCGCTTGGCGACTACTTTCACTGCTTTCTGCTCGTATATTTCAGGCATTAACTGTATAGAGAAATCGGCGATCGCCGTTTCTGAAACAACGATTTCATCAATTTGCGATTTTGTATACCCGACTGAAGAAATCGACAGGGTGTAGGTTCCGAACGGGACATTCTTGATCAAGAATTTTCCGTTCAAATCAGTCGCGGCGCCCAATTGCGTACCGTCGACCATGACTGTCGCGCCGATCACCGCCTCGCCGGAGCGGGCATCGACCACCACACCGGGAATATTTGCGGTCGACTTGGCTCCGCCGGACGTGTTCTGGGAAAATACAGAGGACGTACCAATTGTCAGTAGCACTGAAAGTAGCGCCGCGCACAAAGCAAAGACTCGTGCCAGACGGCTGTATCCATCCGTGGATGTAAATTGACCCACTTCAATTCTCCTCATGCGTCCCTCTTCCAAAAGACGCGTTTGTAAGTTCAAGAAAATACCGGCCTGTTCATTCCGGCAGACAGGCAAGTGTCGACCGATGCGGTTCGGAGAATGTGAGTTGAATGTTAATAGTCTGTTAAACAGCCGGGGGTCGTTGAATCATTGGTAACTCATTTACCAACAAGTAGTTGCCGGCGATTGAGCGGTCAAGCTGACGAGGCCGTTTGCGCAGGAGATGAGTCAATGGCAGTGGCCGGCCTTGGCCGCCTTGATCGCTTTCTCACAATTCACGCGAAGCAAGAGTTCTGGGTGGCCGATTTCGAAGTCGGATGTGCTAACGAGTAATTGTTTTAAGTCGCGGGGAGTCAGGCAGGGCCTTGCGGCGAGAAGACGGGAGACTAGGGCTGTTACATACGGCGCGGCGTAACTGGTGCCCTCGGCGATCCAGTGTTGATCGTCGTCGGTTTTCAAATGATTGTCATCGATTTCGGCTCGAATCTCGTCGGCGATATCGTGCGACAACGCGACCTTTCGGCACTGGCCGGGGGCGTATACTTCCGGCTTATCCACCCCGACGCGGCTTGGCCCTCGACTGGAGAAATGCGAGATCGTGTTCGCCGGGAGGTACCCGTCGTAGGAGACTTTGTGTCCGTCGTGGGTAACCCAGGTGCATATCGAACAGGGATTGTACGCACCGACAGTGATTGCCTCGGCACAATTTGCACCGCTGGCGACGGTGCACTCGTTGTTGACATCGTCGCGGACAATTGATTTCACGCACTGACGCGGGTTCACGCCGGTGATATACACATCCCATGTTCCTTCACCGGCCAACAGTTCAATAGTCCAAGTGCCGGGGTGCAACGGACCGTATCCGGTAGTGTCATCCTTTAACACAATAGTAGTCGATGCCCACAGCGGCGGCTCTTGGCCGGGTCCATGCACTGGTCCGCGGTCCGTTATTTCGACCGAACCAAATTGAGAGACGATATGAGATTTGTCCGGTACCCAGACCTGACCGGGGCCGGCCGACAAAATGACCGCTTGATTGGGGGCGGTAATCGCGATTGTGTACGGCTTGCTTGCTGGATACCAAATTTCAATAGTGCAAAGGTCGTCGGCCACTTCCGGTGTCGTCTGCATAATGATTCGGAATGAGCCCCGGCGGTGACCACGAGCGTGAGCGCGGCGATTGGCCATGGTTACCGCTCCGGAAATTGACAAGTGAGCGGTGAACAGATCGCTTGCCGCGGTCGAATCGTAATTGAAGTTTCCCGCCGCCGTGATCGCTTGTCTAAAAAGCCCCAGCGTGTCGGTGTGGAAGAGCCTGGAAATTGCGTATTCAAGTTCGTCGGTCTGGCCGTCGCGGGCGCCGGCGGAAAATCCAATGCTCAAATTGAGTAAGTAGGGTCGCCCAAGTTCCTCGGCGGTGGCGCGAACAAAGGCGATGGCTTCGACTACTTTTTCAGGTCCCGCACCCTCGGGAATACACACACACACTAAGTCGCCCTCGGCGGGCAACCCGCCGTATTCAGTTGAAAACAATGCCGACGCCGACGCGGTCCCGTGGCCTTCGTGATCCGGCATTTCATAATTGGTGTCTAACTCGGCATTTTCGTACACCGCCGATCGATGATCAGGACCATTGTTTTTTGAATGATCACGCTGATCCCATAACCGTAGAATTCGTGATCTTCCGTCTGTTCTGAGGTCCGGATGATGTATATCAAAGCCGGTATCAATGAGGCCAATCAAAAGTCGTTTGGAGTTCCGATGATTTGTAGACACATGGTCGCTTGCAGGTTCATTCGCAAGAGCCGGTCC
>JBGAWZ010000366.1:0-2948 GCA_044227335.1 Candidatus Zixiibacteriota bacterium
GCCTCGATATTATCCAGATTGAAATACTGTCCGATGAAAAACGAGTTGGGCGTCTCGCGGGCGATACGCCGTCCGGTTTCGTAATAACTCTGCGGTGATTCGGCCGGCACAGCCGTGGGGCAGATATGAACCACGGCGCCAAACGCCTTGAGAGTGTCGACCTTTTCGCGCGACATTTTGTCGGGGATTGTCAGGATTGCCTTATACCCGTTGACGGCGGCATACATCGCCACCGCCGCCCCGGTATTGCCGGAGGTCGCTTCGACAATTGTGCCACCGGGTTTCAGCTCGCCGCGACGAATCGCCTGATCCAAAATATAGACTGCCATCCGGTCTTTGACTGAACCGGTCGGGTTCATATACTCTGGCTTGACCAGAACTGTGGCCTTTATGCCGCGCTCAGCGGCCATTCGCTGGAGCCGGACAAGCGGCGTGTTACCAATAGCTTGTGTGATATTGTCGACCCAGTATTTTGGCTGGCTACTCAAATCGCTCTCCCGTCATGTTGGGGGAATTACCCCGGTTGCATTCTACTGATCGACCGATGTCCGACTGCCTCTGCAGTATCGGGCCGGTCGTTCGGCAGAGGAATATACCTATTCGTCTTTGGTTGGAACCTTTGACACTAAAAAAAAGTTTGACAACTGGCATATATAGGTATAAGATTGTCGCCCAGTCCGCAAAGGTCTCGCCGCGAAGGCCCGGTAGGGCGTAACTTGAAATGTAGCAGTCGGTTGCGGAAGTCGATTAGTGAGGTGAGAGTATGTTTTGCGCCCAGTGCAACGAAAAGATTCAGGGAAAGCCGATCAAACAGGGAGCCGACTATTATTGTTCGCTCGAATGCGCCAATCTGGCTTCCGGGATCGAAGGGGGAGAGGCCGAGGACTACTACGATGAGGAATCGGTCGACGAATTCTTCGATGAAGAAGAACACTAAATCTCTCCCGCTCGCAAAAGCAAAACCCCGCCGATCATGGCGGGTTTTTTGTTCGGCGAAGTTGAAGGCTTCGACAAGCTCAGCCTGAAGTCATTGGGGCGAAATTTGCATGCGAAGAGATTCGCGCATCGGTTGACTTCACCCTGAGCCTGTCGAAGGGTCTCTCTTTTCGAATTAACTTAGCACAAATGGTGGGCTACCCAGGCGGAGATTTACGCTTTTGCACTGGGTGACCGGCTCATTCACCCCCATTCTGACTGTTCAGTCGCCCATGCTCTGCCTTGATGTACTTCGCACAGCGGGAATCGGGATGGGCCTTCACTAACTCGGCGAGGAATCTGCTTTTTGTCTGTGGGTCCATTTCTCGCGTGACACCCGCGACCCAACCCCTGGCATCTCCCGAGTTGGGATATTTGCTCAGCATGGCTCTATGCACTGGTGTGAGGTCCCATGGACCTTGCATCCGCTTGGCGCGCGCTTCCATAGAATACGTTACTGAAAGGTAGTAACACCTTTCTGCAAAGGCGCTATTAGGGAAGCTATCGACAACTTGCCGAAACACGCCTACGGCCGGGTCGGTGTTGTTCCAGTTCCATAGGGCGCTGGCTTTCTCGATTAACCGGAGCGCCTCCTGCTCCTCACCGAATGGTTCAATGACAGTAAAAGACAACTCTTTGGATGTGGCCCCTTCATAGAGAACCTGAACATGATACGAGCCCTTAGGGATGTAAGGGAAATCTTCGAGAACAGCATAACCCGAGGAATCATGAAGCGAGTAGAACAGCGGTAGCAGATTGAAACTCGCGTAATCCTGCTCGCCAGTTTCCAACCTTAGGCGACCAGAACCGCCCACATAAAAATCATACACCGGTCCGGTGTACACCACCGGATTCCCCAGGTTACCCCTCAGCTCAATGAAAAACTGGAGGTGATTTGGCGCTATCAGACCAGGAGTTATTCGAGAACCAGTCGCTGTGTTGGTAAGCGTGATATCGAGCCAGATCGGCTCAAATAGAACAAATTGATTCTTGGCCAACGCGGCTTCTACCTTCCATTGATTCTCCTGCGCGTACGCACATGGAGATACCGCGATCAGGCAAAAGACCATCGCCAAGATTGGGTGCATTCTAAAGTTTCTCATTTGACCTTACCCCGCCACATCAAAATTATCGAGGCAGTCTGGTTTTGGAAATCCTTCTGCCAATATACAGATAGACGCACTGGTAGGGCCATTGTGTTGTGTAGTATGATGATAAAGAATGCCTAATAATGGTTAATTGTGTCCGGTTTGTCAAGCAGAAAGTTGAAGGAGAGCAGGACAACGCGTGCCTGCGTGGCTGATCAATCCCGGCTGATTTTCAAAACTTCGTACACTATCTTCCCGGCCGGCACCACGATCTCGGCTTTTTCGCCGACCGCTTTGCCCATCAGTCCGGCGCCGATCGGCGACTTGACTGATATCTTGTCGTTGTCGACATCGACTTCGTCGGCCGGTACAATCGTGTATTCGATCTCCTCGCCGTCGCGGACATCACGCACCAGCACTTTGGCAAACAGGAAGACTTTATCGGAGGGGATTTTGTCGGTATCGACCGAGCGAATGCGCGACATCTTGTCTTCAAGCTCTGCTATTTTGCGCTCCAGATGCCCCTGTGCTTCTTTGGCGGCATGGTACTCAGCGTTTTCGGAGAGATCGCCAAGCTCCTTGGCTCGTTTGATTTCGGCCAGCAACTTGGGTCGCTCTTCGAATTTGAGCCGTCTCAGCTCGCCTTCAAGCTTGATCCGGCCCTCTTTGGACAGGTAGATAGGTTCGCTCATTGAGGGGGAAATATACGATAGTGGGGCGATTTAGGCAATGGCAGAGGGTGACGTCTTTAGTAGGTCGAAACCCCTGAGGTTTCGACACAAAAGCCAGTTCGCGGACGAAGACATCCGCGTCGCACTCTCTCACCGAATCGCTTCGCTCCACGTGGAAGGCAGACGTCCTCGTCTGCCTCTTTGCTGTGGCCTT
>JBGAWZ010000367.1:0-2943 GCA_044227335.1 Candidatus Zixiibacteriota bacterium
AGGCCTTGACGCCGGTGTGGAATTCGGTCCACCCTTCGCACATCATAAAGGCGGCCTGCAATTCTTTGGTCGGGTAACCAGATTCGTGCACGCGGAAAATAGTCTTGCCGTCTTTGCGCACAAATTCAAACCGCACAGTGATGGTGTATTTGCCCGACATCGACGGAAAGGTGAAGATGATCTCTTTGTGTTTGACGTATTTCTTCACAATGGAAGTACCCTCGCCGAACCCTTTCCAGATCCAGGTGACGGGTGTCAGTTTGGGGCCGAATTCGCCTCGGAGATCGTCGACGAAGTGCTTCTTTAAGTGTTTTCCGGTGGTGGCGGCCTCCCAGACTTTGGCAAGCGGGGCTTTGAAGACATTTGAGGTTGTGTAGTTAATCGTTTTCGGGGCTTTCTTGGCTTTGGTGGGCATGGGTCTTTACTCCTACAAGTTAGTTAGTGTCGCTCACACATTATAGTAATGTGGATCGGTGGAGTCAATGAGAGGGGTACAAAAGCTCTAGCTGACTATCAGGCGGAAGCCCTTGCCGTGGATGGTCAGGATTTCGATCCGCTTGTCGTCTTTGAAATACTTGCGGAGTTTGGACACGAAAACATCCATGCTCCGTCCGGAAAAATAGGAGTCGCTCTGCCAGACCTCGCGCAGGGCGACCTCGCGATCGAGTGTGCTGTTCATGTGAAGGCACAGCAGGCGGAGTAGGTCAGTTTCTTTGGCGGTCAGTTTGTACTGAGTACGGCCGTGCTGAAGAATTTGACGGCGGCTATCAAACGAATATTTGCCGATCTCAAAAGTCGTTTGCTCGCCGGCCTTGGCAGATAGACCGCGGGTTCGGCGCAAAACTGCCTGAATGCGAAGCAGCAATTCTTCGACTGAAAATGGTTTGGTCAGATAATCATCGCATCCGATATTGAACCCCTCGATCTTGTCTTCTTTGAGCGATTTGGCGGTCAGAAATATGATTGGTATGACTGTGTCCGTCGTGCGCACCTGCTTGGCAAACGAGAAACCGTCGAGTTTCGGTAGCATGACATCGACCAGACAGAGATCAAAGTGTGATTGCCGATAGGCGGCCAGACCGTCTTCGCCATTCACTTGCAAAGCTACTTCAAATCCATTTAGAGTCAGATGATCGCGGATGATTGCCCCGAGATTGGGGTCGTCTTCAATGAGGAGTATGCGGGGGGATGGGGTCATGACGGTCAGGATGCAATTGGAAATGTCAGGGTTGCGGTAGTGCCTTCACCAGACTTTGAGGTGATCGAAACTTGACCACCCATGGCATTGGTCATCAGCTTTACATATGACAGCCCGATGCCGAATCCTTTGACATCGTGAACATTGCCAGTGCGCACGCGATAGTATTTGTCGAATAGGTGCGGCAGATCGCGCTCTGGGATGCCGATGCCCTTGTCAGTCACCGTGAGCACGACTGTGCGGCCGACATTGGCGGTCGAAACGGCAATGTGGGGAGCTCCCTGCGAATATTTCGTCGCGTTGTCCAAGAGATTGGCGATGATGTTGGACAGGTGCATCGAATCGGCGGCCACGACGGAGTGGTCGGCCTGAAGAGCGAACGTGATTTCGCCCCCACGGTGTTCGACTTGAAGGGCAAAGCCTCGCGTAACCGACGCAACGATCGCATGCAGGTCGATATCGCTGATCGTCAGTTCGTAGTCGCCCTCTTCGAGTACTGCCATCTGCAGGATCTTGTCGACATTAGCGCGCATGCGGGAATTCTCATCGCGGATCATTGATTGGTATTTGCCGACTTGACCGGGCTCGGCCGCGATATCGTGGCGAGCGAGAGCGTCACAGGCAAGTGCGACTGTTGAAAGCGGGGTTTTGAATTCGTGCGTCATGTTGTTGATAAAGTCGACCGTGAGTTGGGCGAATCTTCGCTGGCGCATTATTGTGACAATTGAATAGGCAAAACAGAGCGCGATGATCAGCATGAAAGCTGAAGTTGCCAAGGTGAGAGGCAGGAGCTGGCGGGTGACAAATTCGCCGCGGCCGGGGAAAAGAACAGCGAGTTCCGAGGGAACGGCGAAGATGTCGCTGGGGAAGAGACGGGTTTTCAGCTCAGACTGCCGCACCTGTTGTCGGTCCAAATCAGCTTTGGCCAGGCGAACAGAATCGTCGGCAGTTGATAGTACAGCAAATGCAAAGGGCAAATCGATTCCGGCGGCGGCAAATGAGGCATTCAGGAGTGAGTCAAGAGTTGCGGTATCGAGTCGCTTTTCTATCGGATCGGCTTCGCCCATGATGAGGTTGTCAACGACCTGACTGACGATGAACATACGGTTGCTATCGCGGCTGTGAAGAGGAAGAGTGCTTGAATCAAGGCAGTCAATTTTCATTTCGAAAGTATCAGAGGCATCACTGCCCAGCCTGACAAAGACACTTCGAGCGGTGGCGAGCGAATCGTCCAGAGGAAGATGATATTCACCCGCAGGAGTTTCAGAGTCAACTAATGTGCGCGATTTGCCTCCCGACGAGTCCTTCACCACGATTGTCAAATGCTGTTTGCGGGGGACATTGTAGTGGAGTGTGTCGCGGCGAACCCAGAAGGGAAACTTGCCGGCCGAAGGCTCGGGAATGCCAGTGTAATCCAACTTAGTCGGACCACAGGTTGTATCGTTAACCGAAAGGGCCATAACTTTGATCGCTTTGCCGGAATGACGTTCGCCAGTGTATCGAATGGCATTGCGCGCTACCTCGCGGGTTTCGAGCTGACGCGCCACCGTCTGCATGGCAGAAATGGCGTTATCGCGGAAAGCCTGCTCTTTGAGCTGACGGGCGTTGGACAGCAGAAGTATTTGCACGACCAACAACCCCGCCAAAGAAACGACAGCGGCGGCAACAATCACCAAAACTGTTCGACGAGTAAGTTTCACGCCTATAATATACGTTGCAAACGCCGCGATTCCACGTTGTTAACA
>JBGAWZ010000368.1:0-2919 GCA_044227335.1 Candidatus Zixiibacteriota bacterium
CGTACATGAGCGTGCAACCGTCGCGAATGATCTGTCCCGATGACCGTTTCGCCTTTACCGTGTCGACAAGTTTTTGTCACTCGGCGTCGGACTTGAACAACTCTCCCGGCTTGCCGGGAAAGACTTCAAATCCGATATAGCGAAGGCGCTCATCGTCGCTGATCCGCTTTACATCTTGCTTTACGTCTTCTGCCATATACCTTCCAAATCAATTGTATCAAACGAAGTTAGAATTCGTACTTAGTATTTTCGATTCCCTCTTTGGCTTCTTTACTACTCGGATTGCACTTAAGGAGCTTAGTGTACCAATCAAAAGCTGCTTTGTAATCGGCCTTACGGGCGACCTTGTCAGAGTTAGCGGCGGCGCGGAGATGGTAGCACTGGGCAATCCAAAGGACGACTGTTTCGTCTTTGCAGGCGCCTTCTTTGGCGGTGCAATCATAGGCATCGCGGAAATATCCGAGCGCCTTGCCGTAATTCTTGGTGCAGAGGTTGTCGCCGAAATAAGCAAAACCGAGCGAGCGTTTCGCCAGACAGTTGTTCGGTTCAACCACCAACAATTTTTCGAAGGTCGCCACACCTTTGACACAATCGGTCAGGTTGAACAGATAGACGTTGCCAAGCCGCAACAGCGCGCCTGCGTCAGCCGGAACATATTCCAGATACTTTTCCAGAAACTCCGCCGCTTCTTTATAGTAGTCGCGATTGGCGTCGGTGGTGACGCTGGTCGCGCCGCTATCGGCCGGGGCAGTTTCATCGGCGAACAGATCAACATCGTCTCCGCCCCCGCTACCGCCGTTCGCCAGATTAAGGGCGCAGTAGCCGGCATTTTTGTAATTGGAGGCTGTGGCCGAGTCTATCCCCATCGCGATGCGCTTTTCATAAAATTCGAGCGCCTGCTTGAAACTCCGCAGGTTGTGGTAGGCCAGCGCCATGTTGCCAACGATGCGCTTTTGATTCGGGTTGACATCGATCGATTTCTGATAATACGCGACCGCTTTGCCAAACTCCGGCGGTTTGCGATAGAACGAACAGTCGCCGAGGAGTTGATACGTTTCGTCGGTCGGAGCGGATGTCTGGTAATCGGCCGGTTGACGCGACAGCCAGTCAAGATGAGCATTCAGCATCGAGTCGGCGCGATCGTACTGCTTGATTCCCCACAGCGCCTTGCCATAGTGGAAGTAGATATCGCGCGGCTCGTATTTGATGGTGTACAGGACGGTATCGAAATAGGCCACCGCCTCTTCGTAAGCAGACAGGTTCACATAGGCCATACCGATTTCAAAAAAGGCGCGGACATTGGCCGAGTCGGCTTTGACATTCGACAATTGAAAGTACCGCTTGTATGAGCCAATCGTCTCTTTGAATCGGCTGGCCCGCTCATCGCGAGCGCGCGAGGAGAGCCCGGCCTTGAAATAGATGCCCCCGGCGCGCATCCAAGCCGGCGCGTACGTGCTGTCTTTTTTGAGGACGATCGCCAGTTTGTCGATCGCACAATTGTAGTCTTTCAGATCGAGACAGGCCTCCGCCCAGTGGTAGTAAACCTCTGATCCGGCGGTGTCGTACTTGATAGCCTTTTCGTAGAATCCGGCGGCTAGCGAAGATATCCCCTGCTTGAGATTAGCGTCGCCCAAATTAACGTAGTATTCGGCATTGGTCGAATCACCGATGATCGCTTGACGAAATGCTTTGTCGGCGTCGGCCCATTGTGATTTCTGCATCATCACCAGGCCGAATCCGTTTTCAAACATATGCCGCTCGACCTTGGTCTTCTTGCGGGCATCGTCGAATATTTTCTGGGCCGAATCAAGCTGATTGAGCTTAAGATACGCCATTCCCAGCCCATAGACTGATTCCCAGTGACGAGATTTCTTGTCAATGGCCTGTTGGAACTGCTCTCGCGCCTGAGTGAACTTCTCTTGCTTAAGATAGATAGCGCCGAGCGTGTAATAATTGATGTGGTACGCTTTGTCGATCTCTATCTCCTTGTTCAGAAGATCAATCGCGCGCGCCGTATCGCCGACTTTGAGAGCGTCGGCAATCGGTTGCTTGAGTTCCTGTGCTTTGGCAGATACTGCCGTTACGAGTACGGCGGCACAGAGTAGTGACAGACTTTGCAAAAGGTGTCGTTTCAAGCTATTCACCCATCTTTCCTATAACAGACCCGTGAAAATACGGTGTCAGCAATGAGAGTCAAGTCCAAATTTCTCCGTCGCTTACGCGCAAGGGCGGCAATCTTCTGCGCGAGTGGTTTACCAACCTGCGCCGCCCGCCACAACAGGTGAGTTGTGACAGCCACAAATGTCCAGAACCCGATTTGGGGGGTCAGGACATCAGAGAATTCTGTTATCGTATACACCATTGTGGCCTCAAGTATGGTTGCCGCGATCAGATCAAGCGACTTTGTCAGTAAAACCATAACCGTGTCCATCCTTTATACCGTTAAGCGTACTACTTCTTCCACATTCACTGTAGAGCCACAAAGAGCAAAGGCTCCATGCACTTACCACACTTTGACTCAAATAGGATGCCGCAATATGTGTGGTCGACCGCGACGCGCTCGTATCTGTTTGTCCCACAACGCCTTATTGGTGGCACAGGGGAATTTCATGGGGCGTGCAGGGATCTTGGCTAAGATCGTCCACGCAGGAATTGCGCGGAGTTTGTCGGCCAAATTCGCGTATTAAGCTAAGAAGTTATGGAGTAGGCAGTTAGCGAATCGCTGGAGAACGGCGATCTGACAGCCACACGGGGTGAACTCGTACGATTGCACTACCTTCAAAGTCGAGGTAAAGCAATCCTGAGAAATTCCGAGGACGGCCGTCAAATCCAAGCGCCGGGTGAAATTTCAACTCCCTCATCGCCAGATCAACAAGCCGCTTTACAGGACGTTCTTTCCGCGAAATCCGTTTAATGGTG
>JBGAWZ010000369.1:0-2918 GCA_044227335.1 Candidatus Zixiibacteriota bacterium
GACGAGTCTTGCGAAGGAACCGGCCGATGCGCGTGATGCGAGGGTCATTTTGCGTCGCCCACACCGGTCCGCTGTTTTTTTCAGCGTCGACAACCATCGTGCGGAATTTCAGAATCGAGAACAGGCGGCCGTGCAGATCTTCGCGACGACGATCCCGCGCGCGACGATCTTCGGTGTTTGACATCGCAGCCAAACGGCGTCCGCCACGGCGACGGTTGATACCGACCCGGGTCTGCGAATAAAACACCGGTCCGCGGGAGTCAAGCTTGACCGCCAACGCCACCAACGCCATAAGTGGAGTCGTCAGGATAATCCCAACACTCGCACCAAGAATATCGATAGTCCGTTTGAAAATACGTCTCATTAGTCCACTCAGCATGCCACTGCGGGTCAGCGAGGCCGGCACCGCCATGATGAACAGAGTCGTCAGTGCAACAAACAATAGGCCCGACAACTCGCCAATATAAAACCGTAACTGCAGTCCCAGGCTGGGTTCTAACGCCTGGATGCCATAAGAGGGTACGGCAGAATCAACCGTGGTGGCAAGCCCATAGTCGGCCATGTTGGCCGGCATGGCCGCGACATGGTCGGTGATCGAGCGATAATTTTCGTTTCTTGCTACCACTATTGTTTCCGTAAATTCCGAGGTATAATTATTCGTACGGCCCCTATGGGAGCAAACCTACTGCCAACCCCCGAAAATCAGGCCGGAAATCAGCACAACTTTTTCTCCAATTAAGCCACAACGTAAGAATTGACGCCGCAATGCATTACGAACACAAAGTAGACTAAATTATCGCATAAAACCCGGCCGATTGTCAGAATCTTGCTACGACTTGGCTTCCCACCCCCAGCTAAGTCATAAATACTGCAACATCTTGCGCAGACCTTTGCATACTCAAATCCGGGTGAAATGGATATGAAAAAGCCCCGATCTCCGGCTTTGAAACCGTCAGATCGGGGCGCCACTCTCAGGGCTACGCCCTAGGTCGAGGCAATGCTAAGCTCTCAGAATTTGAAGCCCAGCGAAAATCGGTGAAGGTCGTCGGCGGAAAGATCGCTCGACGGCGTGAACGCATAATCAACCCGCATCGCTTTGAGCTCGATTCCCGCGCCAAGCGCATACCCGGTTTTCATCGAACGGTAATCCCCCTGCCCCGGATAAAAACTGATTCCCGAGCGCAGGAAATACTGATTATTGAATCTCAGTTCCAATCCTTGACGCGTCACGATATCGCCGTACAGCTTCTTCTCAACTTCGATCGATCCGGCCACCAGCGATTGTGCCGGCGCATACGCGATACCAAACCGCACCGCCGCCGGAAGTTTTTCAGACACGGTTTCAAATTTCATCGGTGTGCCGATATTCGCCGCGGTCGCCGCAAAGTTGAATTTGCTCACCTGCAAACTCACGCCGAAATCAGCGGCGAATCCGCTCGCTGAAATATCCGCCAACTTCTGATTGATGTACTTTCCGGTGATACCAGCGCGAAACTGCTCGGTGATTTCCGCGCCGAGAGTAACGCCCGCCGCCCAATCGCCCGCGGTCAAATCGCCGGTCGACGATCCGTATTGATCGTACCCTTCGATTTTTCCATAGTCAACAAAGGTCGCCGAGAGCGCCAGGCCAACGTTTTGTGTCAACGGCATCGCGAATGATCCATGATTGAGCGAAATATCCTGATACCAGGAGAAGTGCCCGATGTTGAACTCTCTGTATTCAAGCCCCGCCGCTCCGGCTGGATTCCAATACGGAGCGTCGACACCATCAGCCATCGCTGTGAAAGCTCCGCCCATACCGGCGGCGCGAGCGCCGATGCCTACCTGCAGAAAGTCAGCGGCTGTCCGACCAGCGTCGGGTGTTGCGGCCACCGAGATCTTACCGATCAGCGCCACTATGGCTACGAGCAATATCCAGTAGTAGAAAATCTTGTTCACCTGTCGCTTAGACATACCACCCACTTCCTTCCAGTGTTTCACTCTGGATATTGGCAATGGGGGTGCCGCTAATACTGCTATTCAGGACAAAATCAACAATCGAATGTGAGGGGGTCGAAAAACGCCGCAAATTGTTGCGCGGCATCAGCATGCGCAGACACAAAAGAGCCGCCCTGCGGCTTGGCTTTGGGTGTATCGGAAGGCCCCGACCGTGCGGTTTTGGGGGGTACTGTACGATGTCTGAACTGCAAAGGCCATTGCGGCCGCTCCTCCATGATGCAAGCACGTGGGCCGTTTGCGGTTGGCACCAGGTGCGCAGAAAAGAATCCTATCTAACCTATGTGTCGGAAAATCGAACAGCACCTTGAGGGTAGGTGTGGCCGAATCCCGCCATTCCCGGGGCGAAGTTCTGCATTTATACTCTCAAAATCAATTAAAAGTCGCCCAAAACGGGAAAAACTTATCCACACCCCGGCAGTGCCGGGGGCCGGGCTTCGCCGCTTTGGGTTTGGTTCCATGCCATTCCCGCCTCTCCTGTCATCCCAGCGAAAGCTGGGACCCATCTTTTCCAGTCGTAGGTCACTCGCGTCTTCGCGGGTGACGTCTCTTCGCTCTGCCCATGTCAACCCCGAAGACGGGATTGACCTACGAAGAACCGGATTCACACCACCTTCTCCAAAAGTGGCTTTGCATCCAGCCAGTGGCTGGCGCCTGGGGCTTCGCCGCCAGCGATCGAGATTTGTGCCGGGTTTGAGAGAGTGGCTTTGTTTCCAGCGTCGTTCGTTTTTTTGCAGTGCCGCCGAAATCTGCGCGACGAGGGCGGGGTGGCAGTTCTCCCTTACGCTCTGGAGAGTGCTGAATGTCCGCTCCATGCGTGCGCGCAGACGGCGTATGAGAATCTCCACGATATGCGCTTGGCTGTACGCGACGCCTCGATCGTAGTCGAGAGGCGACGTGGTGGATCGAGAGCGAAAACGCCG
>JBGAWZ010000370.1:0-2918 GCA_044227335.1 Candidatus Zixiibacteriota bacterium
GGCGAGTACCGATACAAAGACGATAAAGTCACCAACCAGATACTCAGCACCAATCACCAGTGCGCCGGAAGTCACTAAGACAAGAGCGCCGATAAGTGCGATGACAATTCCGAGCCCGCGTCGCCACGACAGTTTTTCTTTTAGGATCCAGACGGCAAAGACAAAGACCCAGATTGGAGTTGTCGCGAACAGGATGGCGGCGTGGCCAGCGCCGGTCAGCGACTGCCCCCACAGGTACATCGTCTGGTTGACCGGAATAATCAGAAACCCCAGAAACCAGATTCGGCCAATGTCACGACCGGTGATGGGCGGGACGGTTGATTGAGTACGAACGATCAGTAAAAGCGCGAAGGCGGCGATGACAAATCGATAAAACGCAAAGGTGAAGGGCGGGATAAACTGGAGGCCGTACTTGGAAATCGGAAACGACAGTGCGCCGAGAAACTGCTGGACGAATATGATCGGTAGATACTGGCTAAGTCGGCGTCCGGTTTCCTGATTCATGGAATTGAGCTCAAATCGCGGACAACCAAACCAACACTCGAAGCACGCGGTGCAACACATTGTGCTACAATGTATTAGATAAGCGCCTTATTTGTGCCGCCATCCACCGGTATCGATGCACCGGTTATAAACGCCGCCCGGTCGCTGGCTAAGAAAGTGGCCAGAGAGGCAAATTCGTCGGGCGTTCCGATGCGTCCGACCGGAATCGACGCGGCAAATATCTTGAGTTGATCCTCAAGTGCGATTCCAGACGCGACGGCCCGCTTCTCAGCCAGTTCATTCAGGCGTTCGGTGGCGGTGTAACCGGGGCAAAGACAATTGGCGGTGATGCCGTGCCTTGCGTAGGTGTTGGAGATTGTTTTGCAAAAGCCATGCACTCCCGCTCGATAGGTGTTCGAGAGAATCAGATCATCGATTGGCTGTAACGCGGCAATCGAGGTAATGTACAGTAGGCGTCCCCACTTTCGCGCGACCATGCCGTCGATCAGGCCGCGTGTTAGTTCGACTGCCGATCTTAATATCATCTCAAAGCCGATGTCCCAGTTCAGTGGCGGCTGGTTGGCAAAGACTCCCGCGGGCGGACCGCCGTTGTTGAAGATAAAAATGTCGATCCCCGGGACACCATCGGCGCCTTTCACATGGCTGAGTATCCGAGCGATATCGTCTTTGTTGGAAGTATCTCCGACTAAGATATTGGGCCTCTTCCCCGAGGCTTTCTCTATCAGACCTGCCGCGCTCGCCAAGCGTACTTCACTGCGGGAATTAATCATCACCTCGCACCCTTCTTTGGCCAATTGCATAGCCGTCGCTAAGCCAAGACCTGAGGATGCGCCGGTGACCAGCGCTCGCTTTCCAGTCAGATTCAAATCCACAATCAGGCTTTCACTTTGGCCAATTCAAATGGCAGAATCGCCGCGGTTTTGCATCCGCGCTCAAAGTCGATCACCCGGAATCGTTCGTTGGGCGAGTGGATGTTGTCATCTTGAAGACCAAAGCCGATGAGGAGCGTATCTAAACCGAGAGTTTCTTTGAATTCGACTGTCACGGGTATTGATCCGCCCTCTTTCATGAAGACCGGCTTTTTGCCAAAACCAGATTGAATCGCTCGGCCGGCGGCCTCAAGCCAGGGACCGTCGGTTGGCACTTGAACGGCCCGTGCACCGCCATGCTTGTCGACCCGCACTCGCACACTCTTGGGAGCAATTTTCTTGAGGAATTTCTCAAGCTTGTTGCAGACATCCATCGGCTTTTGTTCGCCCACTAGTCGCATTGTGATTTTACAGGATGCCTTCGAGGCGATAATCGTCTTGGCGCCCTCGCCTTGATACCCGCCGGTAAAGCCATTTACATCGAGGGTCGGCCGGCACCAGGCGCGTTCGAGCGTGCTGTACCCTTTCTCACCCTGCAGACCGGGAACACCGAGCATCTTTTTGTAGGTGGCTTCTTTGAACGGGAGCTTCTTGAATTGCGCCCGTTCCCATTTGGTCGGCGGCTTTACGCCGGCATAGAATCCGGGAACGGCGACTTTGCCGTTTTTGTCATGCAACTGACCTACCATCCAACATAGCGCGTTGATCGGATTGGCAATTGCGCCGCCGAAGGCGCCGGAGTGGACATCGCGGTCGGGGCCGTCGACGAAGACCTCGCAAGACGAAATCCCGCGCAGTCCGAAAGTCACAGCCGGAGTATTCTTGTCGAATTGGGCAGTATCAGAAATGACAACGATATCCGCCTTGAGCATTTCTTTGTTGGCCTTGAGAAATTTCGGCAGATTGACCGAGTGGGATTCTTCCTCTCCCTCGATCAGGAACTTCACATTCACCGGCAGAGTTCCGGTAGCTTTGATGATCGCTTCGAGTCCTTTTACATGCGTAAAGGTCTGTCCTTTGTCGTCGCACGCTCCGCGGGCGTAGATGTATCCGTCGCGAATTTCGGCCTTGAAGGGCGGCGTTGTCCACAGCTCAAACGGCTCGGGCGGCTGAACATCGTAGTGGCCGTAATACAGAATAGTGGGCAGTTTTTTGTCGACCTGATATTCGGCGAAGACAACCGGATGTCCCCCGGTCGGTAGGAGTTGGGCTTTGAATCCGATGCTTTCAAGATGCTTGGTCAGCCAAGCGCCGCAGGCGGCGACATCGTCTTTGCGTTCCGGTTGCCCGGAAACCGACGGAAAACTGATGAACTGAAACAGATCGGCGAATCTCTGTTTTTCAGATTGGGCGAGATAATCAAGCGCGGTCATGGTACTCTCCAACTGGGAGTTAAGTGTTCTTTGCCCGCCAATATACCTTGGAGGAATTACAATTGTAAAGTACGGGAAAGCGAATCCGAAGGATTGTCGAGGATCAGGATTTTCGGTCGGCAAACCAGCCGGCCGGGTCCTGGATGAAGCGCAAACAGGATGTGATGACTTC
>JBGAWZ010000371.1:0-2905 GCA_044227335.1 Candidatus Zixiibacteriota bacterium
AGCGAACTGAGGCGGGCATGTGTGTATTGCAAATATGGCCCGGTTTCCCCGTCGAAATTGAGCACTTCTTCCCAGACAAAGTTGACATCCCGTTGTCTCCTGGCCGCAAGCTGAGAGAAGATCACCGCGCCAACGCCAATTTGGCGAGCGGTCGATTCCAGATTTTTCAGATCAGGGTTCTTTTCCCGAATCTTGTCACCCGCCAGCGCGACCGCTTGATCTAGGACATCTTCCAAAAGTACAATATTCCCGCGGCGGGTGGACATTGTCTTCTCGCCGAATTTGACCCACCCAAACTCGACATGGGTAATCCGGCTGGAAATACGATCCGCCTCAGCGACCCCTTCTTTTTCTTCGATAAGTGCCATGACTTTTATCATTTGGCGGAAGTGATCGGCTTGCCCCGATCCAACCACGTAGATTGACCGGTTGTATTTGTATCGGTCCCACCGGTAATAGGCGCCAGTCAGATCACGCGTAAGGTATAAAGTAGCGCCGTCCTGCTTTTTCAGAAGGGCCGGCGGAAGATTCGGTTCGTTCAATTCAACAATCAGGGCGCCACGTGAAATCGACGTCAGACCGTCTTTCTCAAGGCGAGCGATCACCGCGTCCATCTTATCATTGAGAAATGACTCGCCGTAGACAAGATCGAATTCGACTCCCAGGATTGCATAAATCCGGTCGAATTCTTCGTGCGATACCTTTTTGAACTGCTCCCAGAGTCTGACTGCCTCTTGTTCGCCTGTCTCAAGCGACTTAAATGCCGCCCGGGCGTCTTCTTCAAGCGATGGATCCGTTTCCACCTCCGTGTGAAACCAGACATACAATTCGACAAGGTTGCCGACGACATTGCCAGTCATTGTTGCCGGAGTCCCCCACTTCCGATACGCGACAATCATTTTGCCGAATTGGGTGCCCCAGTCTCCCGGATAATTGATACCGGTTACATCATAACCGAGCTTTTTGAAAATCCGCCGGAGGGAATTGCCAATCACGGTCGACCGAAGATGGCCAACTCCAAACGGCTTGGCGATATTCGGCGACGAGTACTCAATGAGGACAACTTGTCCAGAGCCCAGCGATGAAGTACCGTAGTCGGTTCCCTTGCCCAGAATCGGAATGAGTACGTCGCGAATAAGAGATGTGCCTTCGATTGTTGCATTCAGAAATGCCCCAACTCCAGTGCACCGTACGGGTGAAGGAGGACTGCTTAGAGTCAACCGACGGTTAATCTCTGCGGAGACTTTGGTAACTATGGCCGGAGGAGGATCGCCCAGGAGCTTGCCGTATTTGAACACCGGCAGAGCAAAACGACCTTTTGTTGGATCTTTCGGTGTTTCGAGCGCCTCACAAACGAAATCAGCGCTGAAAATCTCGCGCTCTCCGCTGGCCGCAAAGATATCCGAGTAGATAGCCCGAAAGGCGGAGGCAGTGCTCTCTGCAAACTGGGTTTTGTATTTATCGGTCGTCGTCATTGCTTCTGGCGCTAATCTTTCCGGGCTAATATCTATCGATTCTTGCTTCCTGGCAACCGCATTCTCAGGTCATAAAATAACGCAACCCTATCACGCGATCCGGTCAGGGATATACCAACCCGAGTCATCCTCGCGTCGCTTTTCAATATGTCTGAAGAAATAGTAGTAGAGTACTGAGGAAATGAGATATAGCCCACAGGCAATATTAAGAACCAGAGTAAATCCGTGCCGTTCGACCAATTCCCCGCCGATAGCGACCGCGATCATCCATGAACCGGTCCAGGAGATCATCAATAGGGCGTTCACCAGTGGACGCTCATTCTCGGTCGACAACTCCATCGCCAGGTGACTGCTGATCGGGGCATTGAGATTCATCAGCCCTCCCCGAAGGACAAATGCCCCAAACGCCAGAGGTAATGAATATGTGTAGGCCAACGTGAGCATAAACGGAAGCGACGCTAATTGGGTGATCACCACCGACCTTACCAGCCCGAATTTGCGAGCCAGTAGCGGCCCGGTCAGCGTCCCCACGAACATCGAGGCCGAAACGGCAAGGAAAAAGAGCCCGATCATGTCTGCCTGTAACTTGAATCGCTCTTTGAAATAGAGATTCAAGAACGGAATAATCAACCCGGCGCCGATACCGATGAGAAAATTGACGAAGATCAGACGGATATAGAAACCGCCGCGCGATCTAAGCAGTCCGAAGTTTAGCGAAATTCGTTCGTCTGCCGTCAGTGGTTCTTTGGCAGTTACCATGGCAAAGGGAAAAAGGGCTAGCGTACCGATGAGCACGCCGGTTATCAGCCCAAACTTGTATCCAAAAATTGTATCGCCGGATAGTTCGCCAATCACTGTGACAAGCTTTCCTGCCCCGGCCGAACCAACCATTCCGGCGAGAATCAAGACCGCGAACGATGACGAAAACAGATGAGAACGTTCGACCGGTGTCGAGTTCCGCATGAAAAACGGCCCACTGAACACCCGGAAGAGGGACCAGAAGATGCCGGTCATCAAGGAAAGCCCCATCAGAATCCAGACCTGAGTCGTGGTAACAATGAGTATGCTGAATATGGCAAACCCCGCCACTCCTGCCATCAATAGCGGACGGACATGGAACCGGGTGAAAAGCATCGAGGCCGGGATCGCCATAAGCGTCATCCCAAGCGCCCGGGTAGAATTGATCCAGCCGATCTCTCCTTCGCCAAAGCGCAGTTCCTTGAAATAGAGATTCAGAAGGAGCTGGAATATCTCAAAGTTCACGCCCATGAGAAACGAGCCCAGCAAATACCATCGAATATTCGGGGAGAACATCCGGATATGGGCCAGATAGTCAGAAACACCGGCGGCGATGCGGTTCTTACTTGGTGAAATCCTCTCTGGATCGAGTACGCTCTGTGCCATGGTGGATTGTCGCACACGCGCCTATC
>JBGAWZ010000372.1:0-2901 GCA_044227335.1 Candidatus Zixiibacteriota bacterium
GATCCTCGACATACTGAACAATTTTACCAAGGTCTTCCGCTTCGCTCTCATAGGGATCTCATCAATTGCGCTGGTCGTCGGTGGTATCGTGGTGATGAACATCATGATGGTTTCCGTGACTGAACGCACACGCGAGATCGGTATTCGCAAAGCGGTGGGTGCGCGTCAGCGTCACATCCTGCTGCAGTTCCTGTTTGAAGCCCTTATGGTAACGCTGAGCGGCGGGTTGATAGGAATTGTGATTGGTTTCTTTGCCGCCCGGGGTTTGGTCGGGCTGATGGATATGTCTATCTCGCCATCGCTGCCCGCGATTATCGCCGGCCTGCTGGTTTCCACCGGTACCGGTGTCATTTTCGGAATATATCCCGCCATGAAAGCCGCCCGGCTTGATCCGATAAAAGCGCTCTCGTATGAATAGGTGCCCGATATGTTATTGTCGATAAGCGAAGTCAAAGAAGCGATCAAGATGGCGCTCTCCGCTATCGTGGCCAACAAATTCCGCGCCTTTTTGACTGTTTTAGGTGTAATGGTCGGAGTAAGTTCTGTGATCGGTTTGGCGTCGATTATCGGGGGAATGAACAGCCAAATGGAGAGAGAAATCGATCAGCTCGGCTCCAACGTCATCATGGTTACCAACAATGATGTGATGATGGATCACGATGAACTTGACGAGAGTCAGCGCAACCGCCCTCCGATCACCGTGGGCGAGGCAGAAGCGATTATGGCTCATTGCCCGAGCATCGACGGTGTTTCGCCGCAAAACTATTACTTCAATCCCGGCGGCAATGAGATCAAGTACGCCAATCGCAAAGGGAATAATCCCTACGTGATGGGTACCTGGCCCGACTATATCAATGTCAATAATCGCACTATCATTGAGGGGCGATTTTTCTCCGAGACCGAACAGCAATACCGGATGATGGTGTGTGTAATTGAGCAGGAACTCTCCGAGGCTCTCTTTGAAGGAGAGACGGCCGTCGACAAAGAGATTCGGGTGAACGGAAACGTCTTTCGCGTTGTCGGTGTGCTTGAGAAAATCAAAGGGATGTTCGACGGCGGTTCCCAGGCCGGCATGATGATGCCACTTTCCACTTTCCAGAAAATACATCCATGGGAAAAAGAACTGTTTCTGCAGGTTAAGGCAAAAACCCGCGAGCTAATCCCGCAGGCACAGGAAGAAATTATCGGATCGCTCCGTCAATTTCGCAAAGTACCGTTTGGCAAGGACAACAATTTTGCTCTGTCCACTCAAGAGCAGTTCAAGAGTTTCGTCAATAATATCACCAAGTATATCTACCTGGCGATGATTGTCATCACGTCGGTCGGACTTATGGTGGGTGGGATCGGCGTTGCCAACATTATGCTGGTATCGGTTACCGAACGTACTCGCGAAATCGGCGTGCGCAAGGCGATCGGCGCCAAACGATCAAATATTACTGTTCAATTCCTAACTGAGGCGATGGCTCTATCCGGTACCGGCGGGATCATAGGTATCATTTTTGGTATCCTGCTTGGGACCGTAGCCAATGCTCTGGCCGGCTTCCCGCCGACAATCTCCATCACCTGGATTCTCATAGGATTCTTCGTCTCTGTCTCAGTCGGCTTGATTTCAGGCATCTATCCCGCCATGAAGGCGGCCCGCCTCGACCCGATCGAGGCGCTTCGGTACGAATAGTTTCCCCAATCAGACATTTTTTTTGATTGCCCAGGGCTTGGCACGTCTCATAGATTGGAACCTGCCACCGTCAGGCAGGTTGAAACAAGTATGAAGCAGACAATTTGTAGACTTACATTGGCCGGCCTGTTGCTTTTGCCCGCAGTGGGCCGGGCACAGGCACCCGGTTTTGGGGGTAGCCCTGAAAAGTTCGAGCCGGTGCTCAAAGTCGACTGGTCGACCTTTCGTTCTACGGAAGAAGGAAAGACCCGGCTTGAAGTCTACTACCAAGTCTACAATTTCGGGCTGCAGTATGCGGTCGACGGCAAGGAGTATGTAGCCAATTTCGATATCTCAGCCGAGATTTTCGAAGGCGACAACCAAATCGAAACATACGAGCGCTCTCGGCAGATCAGAGTGTCATCGCAGGCCCAGACCCGTTCCAGGTACGATTTCCGCACCAGCCAGTTTGCGGTTTCGCTAAAACCCGGCAAATACACCGTACGCGTACTTCTAACCGACAGAGGGAACAACGCCCAGATCCGACGTGAGATCAAGCCCAATCTCCCTGACTACAGTGGCAAATACGCCAATCTGTCAGGAATAGAATTTATTCGCACGATCACTCCGGCGGCATCCGATGTCGACTCCAATAATGTGTTTCTCAAAGGTGACCAGGTCGCGATTCCATCGGTCGGTCGCGACTACGGCGGAGAAGAGGATTCAATCCTCCGTTTATACTACGAAGTCTACTCAGGATCGACCGAGGAAAACGCCGTCGTGCAAGCTGTGATTCGTCAGCGCTCACGCGGCATTGTCTTTCGAGATACTACTCAGGTCGAATTAAAGGGGCCGGCAACGTCCCGTATGCTCACTGCCAATGTCCGCGATTTTCCACCCGGCGATTACGAACTTGAGGTTACACTTCATGGACGGCGGATGAAGGAACTTGAGCGACGGGCCGAGACTTTCTCAATTATCTGGACTGAAGAAGCACTGCTTAGATTGGATTGGAAGTCTGCAGTTTCTCAGCTCGGGTATATCGCCTCCCCGGGGGAGTTGGGAAAGCTGAAGAAGGCCAAGACCATCGAAGAACGTCAGGTTGCCTTTTCAGAATTCTGGAATCAGCGCGACCCAACTATCGGCACCCCCGACAACGAAACCAAGCGCCAGTTTTATCATAGAATCAACGTGGCGGATCGTCAATTTTCCTCTATGCGTCGCGAAGGTTGGAAAACCGATCGTGG
>JBGAWZ010000373.1:0-2900 GCA_044227335.1 Candidatus Zixiibacteriota bacterium
TGGTCCGCTTTTCGAGTAACAATACTGAATTTCCAGGCGACGCCGGAATCAAACGGCGCGATTGCGGTTTGATCAAGATCATTGGCCGCTCCGGAAATGCCGACCGTATCTACACCTGAGCCATCACAGCCAAAACAGTTGAATGACATGACAGCGGCGAAATTCACTCTGCTCAAGAATCCCGTCGTATCCAACAGCGGTCCCGTGCGGGGGCGGGCCGACGAAAAGTTCACTCGACCCGGAACGCCTGCGGTATACACCGACGGCCACAAGGCCGTGCCGGAACCCGGATCGCCGGCATCTTTGCTGGCCCGACTGTAAATCTTGAAGCCGTTGCTGAAGTTATAATTCTTGCTGGAACGATTACCGACCATGACGTAAAACTTGGCGGTGTCGCCCGCTTTAATCGTGTCAGTGTTCCAAAGTCCGTCAACTTGAGTCACGCGGATAAACGTGCTGTCGTCGGCGTGGGCTGCGACTGCCGCAAAGGCAAACATCGCCACCAGAATCAGCGCGATTCGCTTCATCACCTTCTCCTTTATGTTGTGTGTATGATTTTTCATCTCTTCCCCCAACTGCAAACGAAAACTCCCCCGGCCTTTACTTGAAAAGCCGAAGGGGCAACCGCGTACGCCGTGCTAAGATCAGAGTGGCAGGCGGACTGGTTTGAGAAAATCCTCAGGAGATTGCGCGGAGCAAAACCTGTAATCTCGCTCAACTTCGTTCCACAGAAATAGGTGTTGTTGTATTTCCCAACCAGCTACGTTAGACCAAAAGACGAGATCTCCGTGAGTACATCATTTGCAGGCGATCTCGTTTAACCGCGATTAATATAGGTAACCCCACCCCAAAGTCAAGGCGAAATCACTAAACCCCGCTGTAGAATAATTGCACAACCCCTTATCCAATAATCCGTTCCGAACGCCTAGCCAGCATCAGCATAACCAATACCCCAACCACCGCTCCTGCTACATCAGTAAAGAAATCAGCCATATCGGCCTGGCGGCCGGGTACGAAACTCTGGTAAAATTCGTCCCCGAACGCATACACGGTGATAGAGGCGATGGCCAGGAAAGCCGCGTCGTCCAGTCTGACCGACCTATGCCAGCGTGAAGCCGATCGAAACGCCAAAACGCCGAAAAACGCGTACTCGCAAAAGTGAATAACCTTATCCAGCGCAATAAGTTCCGTCTTGGGAAGGCGGACATTGGTCAGCGAAGACAGTCCTATTATCAAGCCGGCATAAGCTATGGCGGGTAGATGGTAGACGAGGAATGCATAACCGGGGCTTTGTGTTTTCATGAGGAGTCCGTGGTCCTATCAGTACACATGATCCCCACTCTGGGTCAACTAAAGATGGGGACCAAGTTAGATTTTGGCCAATCCGCTGTCGCCTTTGATATCATCGATTTTCATCTAAGCCATTGGTTGCTATGTCGTTGGACAATTCGTTGTGTGTCTATAGTTGATTATTGGTCTCGATTTGGGTATGATACTAAGCTAAGTGAATAATGCCGGGGCGGTGCCCCGTGCGTTTGTGATTGTTTAGAAAGGAGTTTTCGATATCGCCGAACTATCGGCGGATTGATTGTATGAACGAATTTTCACGCTCTCCACGAGTCTCGACAGCGGGGAATCCAACTTGGTTACTCCCCGTTATTGCGGTCGGGATTCTCGCCGGTATTGCCCTTCGGTTTTTGGTGCCCGATTTCCTCGCACAAACGGCAATCATAGGACAGATTTTTGGCGGAATTCTCCTGGTCGTTTCGGTGCCACTGGTCACCTGCCAGCTGGCGCTGGCTTTGAATAACCCCCGTGATCGGGTTCGCCGGGGTGTCTCGCATTCCAAGATTCTGGTGCAGGTAGTCATTACAACTATCGCGCTGTTGATCTTGACCACAGTTATTGTGGCATTCTTCACGCTCCAGGATGCGCGCGGATTTGCGGCGGTTCTCCTGCAGAATTTTAATCCCGTTGAACTGGTGAATTTCAATTCTACGGGTGGCGGGTACGTCTTTCTCGGAATCGCATTATTAATAGCATCTGTACTGGGCGTCATGGGCGACAAAGCTCAAGAAATGGTGACGATCTGTGGACGAATTTCACGCGCTTCAATCCGGACTTTTCGTCTGGCGATGTGGCTGGCGCCGATTGGTCTGCTTTCGATGGTCGGTACTCTCGGAACACAATCACAGACCTCGCCCTCTTCATCGACTTTGACTGCCTTGGCACTTGTCTTGACAGCCACTACCGGACTTCTGCTCTACTCGTCGATTGTGCTGGGAGTAGACTGGATAGTCGGCCAGTTGCGACCCGCTCGAAAAGATGGCCGTCGCTTTGAGCGGACCTCGCGGGTCGGACAACGCCCGACCGCGGGGCGGGCACCATTGCCTTCCCGTTCCGGATCAACGTCACGACCCCTCGGTCGTCCGGCGCCTGATTCGCGGCGCGACCGTGAAAGAGAACGCTCGCCCTTTGAGATGGGCGTTTCTTCGACACCGGTGTTGGACATTGCATCTCCCAATGCCTCTGCAAATACGCCCGCTTCAGCTAACACAGACGCTGTTCGTCGCAACGATTTTCGTGCACGTCCCAATCGTGATAATCAGACCGAAGCGCCGCGTTCGTCTAACCGTAGCGCCGAACGCGAAACTCCATCGGAATCTCCACGCCCTGGCTACCGCGATCGCGGACCAAGGCCGGAACGTCGCGAAGGAGCACGTGATAGTTATCGCGACCGTGGTCCGCGCGGCCCTAGACCTGATCGCCCCATTCGCGACCGAGGGCCTCGTCCTGACCGTTTTGACCGGACTCAGAATGCGCGCCCTGTCGAACAAGCGAACGAGTCTGAAGCAACTGCGCCACCAAACAGGACTATTGATCCGGCCATAGCGGCCGCT